>JBPCVD010000033.1:0-4353 GCA_051010815.1 Rubripirellula sp. | reverse complement strand
CGGTGGGATTCGGGTCAGGAGTGTTCATGTCTCTTCGACTTCTAATTCGGTCTTCAGGCGTTCGAGTGCCCGTCTCATCTGGGTCAACGCAGTGCCGAGTGGGATATCTAGCTGGTCGGAAATTTGTTGGAACGTCAGGTTTTCGTAAATTCTCAATCGCACGACCCGTTGCCACGACTCAGGAAGTCTCCCGATGGCTTTTCGGATTTTGGCGGATGTTTCGGTCAGGATGACTTGTTTGGTTGGGTCGACCGAGCCAGCATCCTCTGCCCCGTACCGTTCGAGCATTTTTTCCGTCGATGCCTTTCGTCGCCAAAGCTGTGCCGATTCGTTGGCAGCAACTCGAAAAAGCCAAGCTCTTCGTGCATTTGCCGAGACGTTTCGGCCATTTTCGATCAATTTCACGTACACGATCTGTAAACAATCGTCCACGTCCGACGCTTGTCGAAGCCGGCCCCTAAGGAACGCCCGCAGACCCGATTCCGATTCCTGGAAGATTGCTCTCCAAGGGTCTGGGTCTTCCCGCACCGACGAATCGGGCAGGTTTTCGGCGGACTCGGGATCAGGGGTATCGCTCATGACAACGTCATCAGGAGGTTAGATGCGCGGCGCGGCAGGTTTATTTCCTCCAGGCTGCGGAAAATCTAATCCCCGCCACTTTTTCGGAGGGGAACAAGGCGGGTTGAATCGAGGTGGGCGTTGGGGTCTGCTTTGCCAAAAGGCTCATTCGCGGATCGTCGACGCGATCTGGTCACCGGTGACCATACCCGAGTCGATTGAGCCATTCATCACTTCCAAGTTCAAATCGCATGTCGGCAGCAGAAAAAAACGTTTGGATTGGTTTTGATCTCGGCGGGACCAAGATGCTGACGATCGCCTACGGGTCCGATTGGAAGATCATTGGCCGCCGTCGGCGCAAAACGCGTGGACGCGAGGGGTCCGACAGTGGCGTGGGGAGAATCATTTCCACGATCCATCGACTGCTGGAAGAGAACGATCTGCAGGTCGAGCGGATCGCCGGAATCGGGATCGGGTGTCCTGGTCCGATCGATCTCAAGGAGGGGCGAATTCTGACGACCCCCAATCTCGGTTGGGACAATGTCGAAGTCGGTTCTAGCTTGACCAAAGAATTCGGCTGCCCTGTCAAGGTCGTCAACGACGTCGACGCTGGAGTCTTTGGCGAGTATCAATTCGGAGCCGCGAAGAACGCGCGGTGCGCTGTGGGCATTTTCCCGGGAACGGGAGTCGGTGGTGGCTGCGTGTACGAGGGTCGGATCTTGCACGGTGCAGGCATAAGCTGCATGGAAGTGGGCCATACTCGCATCAGTAGCAGCACACGTGTCAGTGGATACAAGCTTCCAGGTACAGTCGAGGCCGAGGGCAGCAGATTGACGATTGCTGCAGAAGCGGCCAAGGCCGCGCACCGCGGTGATGCTCCCTATCTTTTGAAGAAGACCGGCACGGATCTCGCTGAGATTAAGAGCGGCGCGCTTGCCGATGCGATCGAGCACGGCGATACGGTGATCGAAGATCTGGTGATCGAAGCTGCGGAATCGATCGGACTTGCCGTGGTCAATATTGTCCACCTGCTCGCGCCCGAGAAAATTGTCTTGGGAGGTGGGCTCGTCGAAGCGATGGAAGATTTGATCTTGGGCACGGTCCGCAAAACCGCGCACAAGAACGTGATGAGCGTTTATCGTGATCGATTTGAGGTCGTCGCTGCGAAACTTGCCGATGATGCAGGCGTGTTGGGCGCAGCGGCATGGGCGAAGCAAGAGATCACCAACGGTTGATCCTGGAACGATCTACTGTGCGTTGGATCTCGATCCCTGTGGACCACCGCTGATCGAATGTCCCGTCGGAAGGGGACGAGCCGCCGTCGCGAAGCCACGCGCGTACAGGTGTTCCTTCAGCTGACGGAATGCTGCGAAGCTATCGGGGTAAACCCACACCGTGATCGTGGTCGCGTTGGGATCCCGACCCGCAAGTTCGACATCAAGTTCGCTACTGTTGGAAAGCACCTGATCGAGGGTTTGTCCGTGCGGCTCGTCGAGTGGTTCGACAGTCATTCCCACCAGCTGGATTCTGGTCGCCATTTGCACCTTGCCGCCGCGCGACGTCATGGCTCGGTTCTTGTCCATTCGGTAGCGAGCGATATAGCCGCGAACCGGACCGACCGCCGCTTCCGACTGTCCATTACGTGATCCAGAAGCCATGCGTTCGAAGTCTCGCTTGATCTCTGCGATCAATCGATCAATCGGAACGATCGATAGAAGATTGCCTTTGAGTCGAAAGTGGATCTCGTCACCGAAGACGGTTTTTGCCATTGGCGTTGGCAAGTGTTCGACGGCCACGATAGGTGCTGGTTGGTCTTCCAAGCGTTTTCGCTCGCCGGCCATCCGGCTCAACTCTTCCTGAGCGGTTTTGAACTCGGTGACACGCTTTGCTGCAAGTGTCGCTTGCTCATCAAGCTCTTTCTTCTTCTCCTCCCACGCTGCCTCCGCTTCGGCGAGCAAATCGATCACGATGGCCCGCTGTTGTTTGCGGACGTCGATGCGAGTCTCGTAGTCGCGAACGGTTTGTTCAAGGCGATTCGAATCGGCCTGTGCAGCCGCAGCACGCATTGACTGCTTAGCCAACGCAGACATTTGTTCGTCGCTGGCGAACTTTGTCGGGTCCACTTCTTCGTGCACCTGCTCCTGAATTTCCTCGATCACGGCCGTGGACTGCGTTCCCAGGACGACCACCAAGATGATAAGAATTCCGACGAGGTTGGCGACGATGTCCAGAAATGCATCGTGCCCCATTTCCAACTTGGAGCGTTTCTTTCGGTACTGACTCATTGTGTTGCCCTCCCAACGACTTCGACACCACTGTCTCGCATCAATGTTCGAAGTTGGTGAAAGCGGACGTCTCCACGAGGCATCACGATCACGTCCATCCTTGGTTCCCAGCGTCCACCAGGCAATGCCGGACCCCAACGATCGATTCGCTCACGAACGGCAGACGCAAGTTTCATCGTCGCTCTTTCAATATCACCATTGGAGAATCCAAACATCTCCGTAGCTCCGCCCGACCCAGGTGCCAGGAGAACGAATCGGTCTGCATAGCACTGAACGCGAATGGTGCGAACGATGGCGTTGCCGTGTATGCCTGCAACGCTTTTGGGTAACGCCCAGTCCTTTCCTTCTCGACGAATTTCGGGACGCGAACTCATGTCGGCGCTGATCGTCGGCGCCGCGTTTTGCGATTGATCGGGAGTCGCGTTGTTCGTCGACTGCGCAGTTGGTTGGGAAGCCCCGCTACCCGAGGCTTGCATTCCACCATTGCCCATCGTTTGAGCTTGTGCTGCTTGGGTCGTTGTCGAGGATCCCTCACCGCGATCTTGTTTCGATTCTGTCGGATCACCGGCGTCGGCGAGTCCGTTGGACTGAGAGCCGGTCCCACCTGGACCTTGTTGCGGCATCTCTAAACCGCCTTGGTGCTGACTCTGACTTTCGTTTTGGTCACCACCATTCTGACCACGGATGGACTGCGAGCCGGTTCGGGTGTTTTCCGAGGAGACACCGTTGGAAGCGTTATCGCTGAGGTGCGGTGAAGCGTTGCCGGGCGCATACGGGTTTTCTCTCGCGAACCCTGTTTGGGGAGGTCCGCCGTTCGCGAGATCTGATTGATTACCGCCTGCAACCGTTGGCATCGCTCCAGCTTGAGAGCCCTGAGGATCAAGAAGCCCGTTGCCCACTTGATCACCGGTTTCATTCTTTCGCATTTCTGCAGCGGCTGAACGCATCTTGGCGGCCCACTCACGAGCGGCCGCACCCGCATCGTCATTGCTGAAGTTCTGGCTTTGAGATTGGTGCGTGTAGGGAGAGCTTCCAACGTAGGGACCGCGGTTACCTTGGCTCGAAGCATAGGCGCTGTCACGGTGCGATCGAAATCCGTTGGCTCGCCCATCACGGTCAAGTGATGCGGCGGAAAGCGTGGGTAAGCGTCGAGATCCGCCGGAGGTGCCGCTGGTTTGCCCACCACCGACTCGTCCGCGACTAAAGCTTCCTCCGCCACCACCACGTCCGCCGCCTCTGGCGATCGCTTCTAACGCGTTTTGATGTGCGGTGGCATCGCGGATCGCAAAGTCGACGCGTTCCTTCAGTCTCGGATCCGGCTTTGTGAATGCAAGGTCAACGTAATCGGGCACCAATTCGTATCCAAATTGATCGTCCCAGTCTTTCATGGCGCGACGAGCCGCGCCATACGTATCAATTCCGTCGGGTCGCACAATCAGGAGAGGGTAGGGCGGTGCGGGATCGCCATACTCGCGCATCGTATGTAACCGGATCACACGCAGGGCGGCAT
>JBPCVD010000032.1:0-8939 GCA_051010815.1 Rubripirellula sp. | reverse complement strand
GTTCAAGACTCCTGACTTTGATGCGTCCGAGCAGGCATTCGCGGCCATGTCCAAAAAACACCCCGACGGAAAGCTGGCCTTTGATGCAGACATGATGGTTGGGGAGTGCCGATTCAAACGTGGCGATTTCGAGTCCGCGTTTGCCGGCTATGAAGTCGCTCGGGACCGGATTCGCAAGAATGACGACACCGCGAAAACGGTCCGCGATGGTGCGGAACGACAGGTGCGGGAACTGGTCTTTCTCCATGGCGGTCAAAGCGCGGCCCAACTCGAGAATTGGGACGAAGCGATCGAGTGGTATGACGAACTTCGCGAGAGATTTCCATCCTCCAACTATTTGCCCCAAGTCTTTTACGAGACGGGCTCCGCCTACCAACAGAAAAACGAGAACACACAAGCTCTGAAGTTCTATCAAGAGGTCGCCGACAACTACCGCAACGAAATTGCCGCGCGAGCACGATTCATGATGGGTGAGATCTATTTTGCCGACCGAAAGTTCGACAAAGCGATTCCCGAGTTTCAACGTGTGATGTTTGGCTACGGTGCTGAAAAAGCTCCAAAGGCCTTTAAGAATTGGCAAGCCAAGAGCGGTTTTGAGGCGGGTCGGTGCAGTGAATTGTTGCTTCAATCCGCGAAGACCGATAGCAGCAAGAAGAAGGCAAAACAGTTCGCAATCGATTTCTACAACTACGTGAGTCAGAAACATCCTGACCATGAGTTGGCGACCAAGTCTCGCGAACGTGTGGAGGCGTTGAAGTAGTAGTGAATCGAAACAGTGAATTTCGTTTTAAACGATGCTGCGTCGTCGTGCTTGCCAGCCTGATGGTGCTGCTGGCATGGATGGAGGCATCTTATAGCGGGGCCCAGGAAAGTCCTGTTCCAATCGATGCTTCCGACATTCAAGAAGTGATGAATGACGAAGCCGTCGAGGACACGGCCACACCCCCCTCATCACCTTCGGGCATCGACTTACTGACTTTGATCGCGCGTGGCGGCGCCTTCATGATTCCCATCGCCATCATGAGTTTGATGGTGGTGACGTTAGCATTTGAGCGACTCGTGAGTTTGCGGCTGAGCAAAGTTTTGCCTTCGGGACTCGCGGAAGAACTCGAGGACCTCTCGGATCCCATTGAGCGTTTTAGTCCAGCGGCCGCGTATGAGAGCTGTGCAGAGTACCCATCGCCGGCGAGCCGCGTGATCAAGTCGATGCTGATGCGCACCGGGCAGCCACTCGCGGAAATCGAGCGAGCCGCCCACGAAACGATCGAGCGTGAGGCGGATCAGCAGGCTTCGCCAATTCGCTGGCTAACGTTGGCGGCGGCGGCGACACCGTTGATGGGATTGCTGGGGACCGTCTGGGGCATGATCGTCGCGTTTCACGAATCGACGTCGCTCACTGCCGACCGAAGCCGCAGCGAGCAACTTTCGGAAGGGATTTACACCGCCTTGGTGACCACGCTTTCCGGGCTCGTCGTCGCCATCCCCGCCGCTATTCTCGCGCTGTACCTTGAGAACCGACTCGCCAAATTGTTCCACCGCATCGAGGAGTTCGCCTTTCAAATCGCGCCCGCCCTGGGACCGTTTGTGGGTCGCCAACGACTCGACGCCGATGGCGTTCTGCAGCCCATGGATCGCTCGCGATCGACGATCGCCGAGACTCCACCACCGCCACCACCACCCCGCTCAGCGAAAGACGCTCGTGGCGACGTGAAAGCGGGATAACCATGGCCAAGATTCGACGTTCCTCAGTCGCCAGCACACTCAGCCTGACCCCGCTCATTGACGTGGTCTTTTTGTTGCTGATCTTCTTTCTCGTTACCAGCGAGTTTGAAGAGGAGGAGCGGCGACTCGACATCGTGCTACCGACGGCAACCAGCGCGGTACCGATGACCAGCAAGCCGCGAGAAGTCGTCGTCGACATTGATGCCGATGGGTTGATTTACCTATCCGGCCAACAGACGGAACTAGACGAACTCCATCGACTGCTGAGAATCGCGGTCTCGAATAACCCGACCAACCAAACCGTCGTGATTCGCGCGGATCATTCGACGTCGTTTCAGCCCGTGGTCAGCGTGATGGATGTTTGCAACCAAACTGGCGTGAGTGACTACAGTGTGACGACCAAAGAGGGTCCCGAAAGTTAGTCCGTTGATTCGTTGACACAAGTGGCATGGCCCTTTTGTGAGACCTCCCAAACCACCACCGATTGAGCGACAGTCCGAGGACTTGGACCGCATGTGGCCTCTCGACTTGTCCATCGCCGCCTTGGCTGGACTTGTCCTGTACGTCACCGTCACGCAGTTCCGCTTTGATGATCCAAGGTGGTTGTTCAATGCTTGGACCTACTGCATCGCGGTTCCGTTGGTCGCTCTATTTTTGGCCATCTTTTCCCACGGCATTGTTTCAAGATACGTCCAAAAGTCGATTCAACTCGGCTTTCTGTTTAGCGTATTCGTGCACCTTCTGCTGCTGATGCTCGCGATCAACGTGATCATCTTTAGCCGCTATTTCCCAGAGGCCTTCAGCGGGGTCAAACAGGAACGATCCCCCGTCAGACGAACCGTACCGGAGTACATCTTTCAAACTCCGGTAGAGACCGCGACCAAGCCAGACTGGTCCAAGCCAGTAGAAGCGGAAACAACCTCTAAAGTCGTCCCCCAGGAACAGCGTCAGCTACCGCCGGTCGAGAATACTGAGCCCCGCTTAGAACTCCCCAAGCCCAAAGAGCTTCAGCAGCCGCAGATCAAGAGGTTCTTGATGAAACGCGATCAGGCGGCTGAAGCGCAACCGAAACCCACAGACTCACCATCGCGTTTATCTCGCCGAAAAGCCAGTCGCGAACAAGCGGAGAATTGGGAGTCAGAATCTCCAACGGCGCCGCAAGTGCCTACCCAGGCGGTCGAACCCACCTCCGTCGCAGAGCGGCAAGTTAGCTCACAACAACGGTCGGTATCTTCGCCTTCGCGCACGACGCCCTCTCAGAGTCCCGCGGATGCTCCGATGGAAGCACCCGAGCGTCCGTCACTTGCAGGGGCTCGCAGTCGCAGCGAAGCGCTCCCTCGCGTTGGCGAATCGGGGCTCCGCGAGCGGCGTCGACAGCCCTCCTCCGCGCGAGCCGTTGAACCGGCCGGCGCCGCACCGGCGCCGCAAACGGTTGCCGTCGCGCGGGTTGACGATTCGGCTGACCGAATGATGGCCCCAATCGATGTATCCGTCTCGCGATCCGGTCAAGCCAAAGGGGCTCAACTGAGCATGGGGCAGTCAGCGAGTGTTGGAACGCCCGCGACAGATAGCGCCAGCGCGGGCACGGAGGCAGCAAGGAATAATCTGGCGGCACGGAGCGGCTTACCAAATGTTTCCGCAGGCGAATCACGTCGTGCTTCAGGGCGAACACGGCGGTCAACTTCTGGTTTCGGATTTGCCCCGGCGGGAACGCCCGAACCTGCTCGTTCAAGCTATTCCGGTGATACGGACTCAAGCGATCCACCGGGCTCGGTCGGGGACCGATTCCCAAGCGACAGCCCGACGGAAAGAAGTACGCGAAGTGGTGGCGGCTCCATCGCATCGAACATTGCTTCCGCAGCAGGGCCAGCTCTAGATATCCTGGCCGAGGATGGCCCCACGGGTCTCGCTGCCATGTCAGGCCGTCGTGCTGGGGTCGTTCCTTCCAACGAACAACCGAAAGTTGCGGCGCTCGATATTCCACGCGCCACCCGGCCGCGCCGCAGTGTCGGCGGCCCCGCCACTCCCTTTGGAACGAAGATCTCCTCGGTTGAATCGTTCAGCCGACGTGTGATGCGAACGAAAGGAGGTGCCGCGCCAACACCCGCAGGCATGGTTGGCCCAGCCACGGAAGAGGCGATCGAGCGGGGGCTCGCGTATCTCGCCAGCATACAAAACCAAGACGGCAGTTGGTCGCTCCAGGGTCATGGTGGCGATGTGCTGCTACGGAGCGATACGGCGGCAACCGGACTTTGCCTGTTGGCTTTCCAAGGCGCAGGGTACACGCACCGTCAACATCAGTACGCCGACTCGGTCAGTCGTGGAGTGCAGTTTCTGCTGGACAACCAAGGGGAAGACGGCGACCTGTATCGGAGTGAAAACGCAATCAGCAATCGAAATGTCGCATTCTACAGCCATGGAATCGCTGCTCTCGCACTCTGCGAAGCTTATGGGATGACGCAGGATCCGGAACTGAAGGAACCTGCCCAACGATGCCTTGATTACATCGTCGGCACGCAACATTCGCTTCGCGGCGGATGGCGTTACACCGCTCAAGTCAGCGCCGACACCAGCGTGACAGGTTGGATGATGATGGCCTTGAAGAGCGGCCAACTTTCAGGGCTGGAAGTACCCGACAAGACGTATCAAGGAATCCAACGCTGGTTAGGACTTGCGCAAAGCCCACAGCGTCCAGATCGCTACCGCTACAACCCTTACGCACCCGACACGCCGACGCAGCGACATGGGCGTGCACCCACGCCGACGATGACTGCCGTTGGCATGCTGATGCGAATGTACTCAGGATGGCGTCGCGATAACGAAGCCATGCAATCGGCTGCGGATTATCTGCTGCAGTATCCGCCGCAGATGGGTTCCGAGAAATCTCCGCAACGAGATGCGTACTACTGGTATTACGCAACTCAAGTGATGTTCCACATGGGTGACGAGCACTGGACGAAATGGAACCAAGCTCTAAATCCAATTCTGTTGGACAGCCAAGTGAAGGACGGCACGGAATCGGGGAGTTGGGATCCGATGTCGCCGGTCCCAGACCGGTGGAGCATCCATGCCGGACGCCTGTACGTCACGACAATGAACCTGCTGAACCTGGAAGTCTACTATCGCCATCTCCCAATTTACGACGAGACGGCGGAGTAGACAAAAAAGGGCTACTTGGAATCTGGTTTGCGATCGAGCTGGCTCTCGGCAAACTGCATCCTCTGCTCGTGACTTCGTTTGACTTCGGCGATCGTCTCCAAGACCTCCGAGTGACTCTCCGACAGATTCCGAGACTCTTTCAGATCGATCTCGAGATCGTAAAGCAACGGTGGGTCGTGGGGCGTCGCTTGCTTGCTGCCCGGCACGTAACTGTCCTGCGTGATGAAGTGGGCTTTGTACCTTCCATGACGAAGCGCCATCAGCCGATAGTCGCGATAGAAGAACATGGATTCACGAGGGGACGGAACCTGTTCACAAAGTGTTCGACTGAGATCAAATCCGTCCAGCACGACATTCTCCGGTAACTTAGCCCCCGCCATCGAAGCCAGCGTCGGCAGCAAGTCCAACGTGCTCCCCAGTTCCGCACTGACCGTACCCGCGGGAATCGTCCCAGGCATCCAAAACAGCCCGGGAACACGCATGCCTCCCTCGAACGTCGTCCCTTTGCCATTCCGCAACGGCCCCGCTGATCCACCTTGTTCATTGAACGTCAGCCACGGGCCATTGTCGCTCGTGAAGACCACCATCGTCTTCTCGTCGAGTTTCAATTTACGCAATTCATCCAGAACCTGACCCACACTCCAATCAATTTCTTCGATGACATCGCCGTACAACCCCGCCCGCGAATGACCGACAAACGGATCAGCGCGGAACAGGGGCACATGGGGTAGCGAGTGCGGAAGGTAAAGGAAGAATGGTTTGTCGCGAGACTGCCGAATAAAGTCCACTGCTTCGAAGGTGTATCGCCGAGTAATCGTCCGTTGATCGGTCGGCCTTTCGATCTGCTCGACTCCCGATTCGGCCGTGCCGCTCAGGAGCGGAACATTGAAGTGTCGCCAATTCGGGTTCTTGAAGACTTCACGGCCCTTCACGCTTTTCGGCGCGACGTTGTCCATGTCGTTGCTGTAAGGAATCCCGAAATAGCTGTCGAACCCGTGCTCCGTGGGAAGGTATTCAGGAAGATGGCCGAGATGCCATTTCCCCACCATTGCCGTGGCATAGCCCGCAGTTCGCAGCACTTCAGCGATCGTCCATTCACTCGCCTGCAAGCCTCCCACCGAATTGGGGAATAGAACTCTTCGCTTACCGCACATCCCTGACCGAGCTGGATACCTGCCGGTCAACAATCCCGCGCGACTTGGCGTACAAACGCTCGACGCCACGTAGAACTGCGTCAGCCGAGTCCCCTCCGCGGCCATGCGATCCAAATTCGGGGTCGCGATTGTCGGATGCCCGTAGCTGGCGAGGTCTCCCCAACCTAAGTCATCACAGAAGATCACGACGAAGTTGGGAGGCGAGGCCGTCTCTTTCGCCTGAGCGCTGGCCAAGTATCCCGTGGCCACAATGAACATCAACAAGAAGCGACAGGCTCGCATGCGCACGTCTCACTATTCTCGAAAGGTCCAAACTAATCATCACCCGGAGACGTGAATTTTAGTAGCAACCAATCTCCGAGGCGCGGAAAAGCATGTCCGGTCGCGATCAAAACGCGAAGATACCTCGGCAGCACCATGTCTGGACGCCGACCTTGGATCAATCGAATCACTCCATCCGCGACAGTTTCAGGGGGAAGTCCTTTTACGCGTGTCCCTGCACCGGGACGCGACGCCTGATCTGGAAGATCTTTATTGATCTGTTCCCGATATCGCTGCCCCTCATCATCACGGCGGATTGGACCAGGATTGATCAATCCAACGTGAACACCCCTTGGTTTCAATTCAAGTCGCATTTGCTGCGTCATGCCTGCCAACGCATGTTTTGCGATTGCGTAGCCGCCGATGTACCGAGCGCCAACTTTCGAGGCGAGCGAACCGATATTCACGATAACGCCAGAAGATTCCTCTAACATCGGAAGCGACGCCTGCGAGCAAAGCAAAGCAGTCACGACATTTTGCCGGAACAAGAACTCCGCATGGTCGGCGTCGAGTGACTCGATCAGTCCACGGTCACTCGCGCCCACGCAGTTGACCAAGACGTTGAGTTTTCCGAAGGTCGAACGAACATCTGCGACCAAGCCGCCGACCGCAGTTTGATCCGTCAAATCACAACAATGCGTTGCGACTTGAGGTTCCGGACGACTTGCATCGGCATTCCGGGGTGATGAACCAACTGCTGATTCGAGTCGTGTCTTTGCCGCATGAAGTCTCGCTGTGTCACGGCCAACGATCATGACGCGATAGCCCTCCGTCATCAGCCGCTCGGCAATCACCAAACCCAAGCCAGCAGAAGCACCCGTGACGATAGCGACGGGTTGTTCCTCAGATTTCATGAAACAACGGCAAACGCGTGGGGAAGGGCAGGGCAGTGGAGGACGATGAGTGGACAAAGTTTAGTACGATCATCGGTGGTCCGGTATCACCACCCGTTCTCTCGCGGGAAAATGCCCCGGCTTCCTGCTTTCCATCGACCAATCACCCTTGTGAGATTTCTCATGTCCCGACCTTCTCTCGACGATGCCTGCACGAAAATCGTGGCCACGGTGGGTCCGGCCTGTGAAACCAAAGAGCAGCTCAAATCGTTGATCGAAGCGGGCGCGGACGTGTTTCGAATCAACACCGCTCATGGTGGACGCGCTCAACACGAAGCGATCTTGGGCCGAATTCGAGAAGCTTCGGAAGAAACCGGTTTCCCGGTGGGTGTTTTGCTTGACCTTGCCGGTCCAAAGATTCGTCTGGGGCCGTTACTCGAAGACCCGTTCCGCTGTGACGTGGGAATGGCTGTCGCCTTCGTACGAGGCCAAGCAACTTCGAGTCACGAGTTCAGTAGCACGTACGAAAAGTTGATCGATGAACTAGAGCCAGGGGACCGCGTGATGCTGGCCGACGGAACGGTTGCACTCCAAGTCAAGTCGGTCCAGCAAGATCGAGCTGACTGTGTGGTAACCGCTGCAGGAACGATCCGAAGCCGGCAGGGGATCAACCTGCCAGGCGTCAAATTGTCGGTCGCGGCGATGTTGCCGAAGGACATCGACAATGCTATTTGGGGAGCGTCTAACTCGCTTGACTTCATCAGTCTGTCCTTTGTGCGATCGCCGGAAGATATACAGGAGCTCAAGACGCTGCTCCGCGAGCATAACTCGGAGGCTTTGGTAGTCGCCAAGATCGAGAAGCCCGAGGCGTTAGAACGGCTTGAGTCCATCGTCGATGCCGCCGATGGCATCATGGTCGCTCGCGGAGATCTCGGAGTTGAAATTGATGTCGCGGAGACGCCCGTCGCGCAGAAACGAATCATTCGCGTATGTCGCGAGAAGATGAAACCTGTGATCGTCGCAACCCAAATGTTGGAGTCGATGCATCACAACACGAGACCGACTCGAGCGGAGGTCAGTGATGTTGCCAACGCGATACTGGACGGCGCCGATGCCTGCATGTTGAGTGGCGAGACGGCGATCGGGGAGCATCCAGCGCTCGCTGTTGCCACGATGAACCGAATCATGTCCTGCACCGAACGCGATATGTTGAAGCACGCCAAACGAAACGATCGAATGAGTGACCGCGTTCACCCGATCACCTGTGCGGTCACCGAAGCCGCCACCGACATTGCCGAAGCCATTCGGGCCAAGCTGATCATCATCGCAACGCGGAGCGGCAACACCGCTTGGGTAAAGAGCCAGAGTCGAAGCCTGATTCCGACCATCGGTGCCAGCGATTCAACAGGGACGTTGCGGCGTCTCAATCTGCTTTGGGGAATCAAACCGATTCAGTCTGATGAACTGGACGATACTTCGCATTTCATCGACAGCATGTGCCGATGGGGTCGTGCGAATGCCGGGTTGCAACCAGGCGATCAACTGGTCTTTGTGACAGGCACGGGCGTGGTAGAGAAAGCTCACAACTTAGTGGTGGTCCACACGGTCGAGGACGAGTGAGCCTAGGGCTCAGGCTCAACAATCACCAGCTCTACATCGCCGTTCAATCGAGCGGCCGAATCATCGTTCGCTGTCAACATGATCTCGATCGCGTTGTGTGGTTCTAGACACGCGGTGAGATCGATCTCAA
>JBPCVD010000031.1:0-5117 GCA_051010815.1 Rubripirellula sp. | reverse complement strand
GCGTACTGATAGCGACCCTGCAGATCGAGCCCGAGCGGCAACTGATGCCCAAGTCCCTGTTCGCAATAGCGGCAAACCTGTTCCTCGGATTGAACATGACTGGTCACCAACAGCGTGCACAGCACGGCAAGCGCATAGCGCATAGAAGTTTAAGCCTGGAAGAAGGGATGGAAGGTGGGTAGGGAACGATCGCAGGATTAGCCAGCGGATTCGCAAATGCGAATTGGCAGTGTGACAACACCCAGTTCTACAATGTGCAGCTCGATCCATGTCTCGAACCGGCATTGACCGTTACGGCATTCCGCACCGGTCTGAGAATCGACAGTGTAGATCCTACGTGTGTCCGCCGCCTGGGTTCAATATTCCCGTCGCCCAAAATTCTTCGTTTGTCTTTTGCATGGCGGTTGAATCCATCGACTCGAAACGCGACAGGAAATCCCGACCCGCCCGCTCGCCGAATGAGGGGTATTGGTCAGCCCAACACAGAGACGGGCACTGACAATTACCGCCGACTGCCGAGCGAACTGAGACTCTTGTCAACTTTCCGTCGTACGAAAGCCGTACTGCGGCGGTCACCCTGCACTGCTTTGGTCAACCCGTTCTGCTTTGGTCAACCCGTTCTGCTGTCAACGCTCAGCACTCGATGACGTTGACTGGGATTTGGACCGCAAGCCCGCCTTCGGATGTTTCCTTGTACTTCGCATTCATGTCACGAGCAGTCTCCCACATCGTCCTCACGACATCATCGAGTGTGACACAAGCCTTGGCGGGGTCGCGATGCAGCGCAAGCTGTGCAGCCGAGATCGCCTTGATCGCCCCCATGGCGTTGCGTTCAATGCAAGGCACCTGCACCAACCCGCCAATGGGATCGCACGTCATTCCAAGATGATGCTCCATCGCGATTTCAGCAGCTTCCGTTGCTTGAGTGGCGGCACCACCGAGCAACTCCGTGAGCGCTGCCGCCGCCATTGCCGACGAAACTCCAATCTCCGCCTGACATCCTCCCAACGCAGCGGAGATGGTCGCTCCCTTTTTAAAGATGCACCCGATCTCGCCCGCGGTCAGCAAAAAGTCATCACACTGACCTTCGGTCGCACTGCAGAAAGCTTTCGCGTAAGCCATCACGGCAGGAATGACGCCGGCGGCACCATTGGTCGGCGCCGTGACGATCCGTCCGAAAGCCGCGTTCTCTTCGTTCACCGCTAGAGCAAAGCAACTGACCCAATCCAGCACCCATGGAAACTCGGGTTTCTCCGACTGCATGGCCTCAAGAAAGCCTTGAAATTCATTCGGCACCGCGTGCCCTAAAAGTCTGCGCGCCATTGGTGCTGCACGTCGATGCACATTCAATCCACCTGGCAGCACGCCCTCGGTTCGACAGCCGCGAACGATACTCTGAAACATCGCATCGCGAATGCGTTTCAAGCCTAAGCGAATCTCCTCCTCCGAACGCCAACTCCGCTCATTCTGCCAAACCACATCCGCGATCCGAAGAGATTCGCTAGCGCAGTGCGACTGAAGCTCCGTGGCGGTCGCGATCGGAAACGGCAATGTGTAGTCAGCCTTGCAATTCGACTCATGTTCCTCGACGACAAACCCACCACCAATGGAATAATAGACGGCCGAAACCGTATCGCCGCCGTTAAACGCCGCAGTGAAACGCAGAGCGTTGGGATGTCCTGCGAGCTGTTCCTTAAAGTGGAAGACCAAATCTGAGTGGGGGTCAAACGTCACCGGTTGTCGACGCCCCAAATCCAAACGCTTTGTCGTCGCAATGCGTTCGATTTCCTTTTCCATCGTCGAGACATCGATCGTTTCGGGATCTTCCAAACCGAGTCCCAATTGCACAGCGACATCCGTGCCATGCCCACGCCCCGTCTTGGCAAGCGAGCCATACAGATCCACCGTCACCGAGACCACCTCGGCAAGGCGATCGGCAACTTTTTCGTTCACAAACCGCTGAGCCGCGCGCCACGGCCCCATCGTGTGAGAGCTCGACGGCCCGACACCGATCTTGAACATGTCGAAAACACTCAGCGCCTGCGGTGAGCCTGGCGGTTGCGCCACGATCACTCGCCTCCCTTCGGTATGACACCACGCGCCGTCCGATCACCGATCCTGAAGTGACCGATCGGATCGTCTTCCTGGTTGGCAATC
The DNA here is from genome assembly GCA_051010815.1 of Rubripirellula sp. Taxonomy (GTDB): domain Bacteria; phylum Planctomycetota; class Planctomycetia; order Pirellulales; family Pirellulaceae; genus Rubripirellula. Next base: position 2,960 of record JBPCVD010000031.1, on the reverse strand, counting down.
ATCCAAACGGCGCCTGGACGCGTGTTCTGACTTCGTCGACCCTGCGGTTCGATCAGACCATACGCGACCGGCCTCCCGCTACGATCCATCCAAAATAATTTGACGGGAGCTTCCTGCCGATTCAGGAATATGACGTCGAAGTTTTGCCCATCCGGCTTGGACGCGGGCGTCTTCTTGTCGCCTGAGGGACGCCAACGCAATTGCGTCAAAGAACTATCGCTTGGCTGGACGAACTCGTGGAATTCTTGGGGCGATCGAGTGCGAAAGCTCTCCAGCATCGAAGCGGACGCCGGCATCGCAGCAAGATTACGCCACTCAAACGGATCCTCTGAGATATCGTAAAGCTCCTCGCCGCCGTCGTCGTAGTGAATGTATCGCCAATCGCGATCACTGACGCTGTAGTTTCCAGGACGATTCAGATGCGTGACCGCCACGTGCGGCCAGTCAGCCTCTGGATTTTTTAATAGCGGCACCAAGCTTGGACCATCGTTCGTCGGCTTCGATTCAATCCCAGCCAATTCCGTCAGCGTCGGAAATAGACTGAGCAGACTGACCGGCTGATCGGATCGAGTGCCTGCGAGCGTTCCCCTCGGTAACCCAGGGACAGATGGTGGGACGCGTATAATCAACGGCACGCGAGTGCAGACGCGCCATCCTGTGAACTTTTGCCAGTGCTGTTTTTCGCCGAGGTGCCAACCATGATCACTCCACAGCACAACCATGGTGTTGTCGCGATTGGGGCCTGAATCCAAAGCATCGATCACTCGGCCGACCATCGCGTCGGCGAATGCAATGGATGCCAAGTAGGCCTGAATCGCAGGTCGCCACTGATCATGTGCTTGGATGTGCGCGAAATAGCGATTGGGTCCACGCCGCTTCCCAGCGGTCGGCAAATCCTGCAGGTCGTCTTCATCGTAGCCCGGCGGAAGTTGAATCTCGTCCAACGGGAACGCATCAAAATAAGCTTTGGGAACGAACCAAGGTTCATGAGGTCGATAGATCCCGCAGGCGAGAAAGAAGGGTTTGTCGTGCCGTTGCGACAGCTTCTCGCCGATCCACTTCGAAACCAACCAATCACCGCCGAACTCCTCATCGGTGGCGTCGAGCGCTGCCCAATCTGTCTCGACATATTGCCAGGGACCGCCACGCGGCAGACTCACCGGCCGCTGCTCGGGGTACAGCGTGCGGGGAAAGGGGTTTTCCGTTTCTTTCTTCGGAAAGTACTCGTCCCACGAATCCGCATCAATGAAGTAGTGCAACAACTTCCCCGAGCCCATCGACCGATAGCCATGATTGGAAAAATGTCGGGGGATCAACTCGGCCTTTGGCAACACCTCGCGCATTTTCTGTCGGTTGTCGTAGAGTCCCGATCGATGTGGCGAGATCCCCGTCATGATCGCCGATCGAGACGGGTTGCACGCCGGCGCCGGACAGTGAGCATTGCTGAAGAGCATGCCACTTTCGGCCAGCCGATCGATGTTGGGAGTTTGAGCCTGGGGGTGCCCACCAAGACAGCCGATCCAATCATTCAAATCGTCGACGGCGATAAAGAGCACATTGGGAGGGTCCGAAGCCTCCTCGGCAATTGCGACGGTCGACGCCATCAAAATGCCCCCAAGCAGGGCGAACGCAATTCTGTTCAACACGCGTTTCTCCATTCCCATACTCTGCTGACCCGTTGGTTCCGCGACCAAAGCCACGTCCCCTAATTCTTGTAAACCTTTTGTCGATCATCACCCTGGCTCTTCACGTCCTCCATGATCTTCCGTTTCGCTTCCACGAGACGCTCTGGCCAGACGAACTTCGGTGCACTCGCTGGATCGTATCCCTTGAGATGTCCCTTGAGTCGCGTGCCCGGCTTCGAATAGACCAGATTCGTTGTGCCAAAGACCTCTTTGCATAGCGCCGCCAACGGGGAATCGTACTCTCGCAATTCTTCCCGCGTATCGACATGGTTGTGATCGTGATCTGGTTGACGATTGTTATTGAACCAAGACTGAACACCCTCGGCAAAGTACTCGGCGGGGTTGGTCGAAGCGTACTTGCCTTTCCACAGTCCGCGACCCATCGCGCTATCGTACGTGTCGCGCAATCGTTCGTCGAAGGTTGGGTCCAGATTGACGAGGCCTCGCAAATGGATGTTGTGCGCAAATTCGTGAATCAGGATGTTCTCGGTCGAATAAGGATCCCCCGAAAACGCAAGCAAGTTTTCCTCGCCACAGGAGCATACAGCTTCCTGCCGCGAACCACCCAAACCGCGCGCTCGCGCGTCCCAAAAATCCTTCGGACGCATCTTCGCGTATTCCGGGATATCGGTCGTGAACTCATCGTGACCAATCACGATCAATCGAGACCCGCTGTCGACCATCGCCTGACGCAGATCGGGACGTTCCTTGAGCATCATGTCGACCAGATAGGCAGCTTCTTTCAAAGCGTAGTCGTCGACCGAACCCGACGCGACAATCGGATAGCCAGACGCGTCGGTGTACTTCTCGTAGAAGGGATCAAGCTTCATCGACACCGGCGGAGAGACAACCTCGTAACGTTGCTCTTTGGCCTCATCGTTTGAGGTGTCACTCGCAGCCTTGTCGCTTGCAGCCTTACCGCTCGTAGCCAGCTTGCGTTGATCACGTCGCGACTTTTGCTTTTCCTTCCTCGTCGTTGTCGCTGCTGTCGCATTCTTCTCGGTGACACTCCCTTGGGTCGTACCGTTGGCGGAAACACCTTCCTTGTCCTCCACCGACCAAAGGCTCGCCAACAAGCGATGCATCCGCGGATCGTGCTGACTCAGTTCGTCAGAAGTGAAAGGGTAGAAATCGTTTTGCCCGAAAAACGCTTCGCTTGTTTCGGCGAAGTACTCCTTGTGGTTGTTCATCGCGTAGGCTCGTTCCATCTTGCCGTTGCCACGCAACACCGAGTCGTAACTTCCATTGCTGAGAGCCTGCTCGTAAGCCGCACGC
>JBPCVD010000030.1:0-6679 GCA_051010815.1 Rubripirellula sp. | reverse complement strand
GCCCACAGGAGAGGGCGCAGATGGTGCGCGATCTGGGACTGGAGCGTGTTGCCTATGATTGGCGATCGGAGCACGTGCCAACCTTTGAGGAAGAGATTCTTCAGTACAAGCAACATGACATCGAGTTCTTTGCGTTTTGGAGTTGGCACGACTCGCTTGAACCCTTGATCAAGAAACATGGAATCCGTCCCCAGATTTGGATGATGCTTCCCAAGATCGAGGGCGACGACGATGCAGAGCGCATCGATGCGGCCGTTGAGTTTCTTAGACCCATGGTCGAGAAAACGCATACACTGGGTCTTCGTTTGGGTCTCTACAATCACGGTGGTTGGCAAGGTGAGCCGGAGAATCTGGTCGCCATTTGCAAGCAGCTAAGGACGGAACTGCAGGCCGATCATGTAGGAATCGTTTACAATTTTCATCACGGTCACGATCACATCGAGCGTTTCTCTGAGGCGTTGGCACTGATGAAACCCCACCTGCTGTGCCTCAATATCAATGGCATGATGGATCCGGAATCGGTCGAGAGTCATGACAAAAAAATTGTGCCATTGGGTGAGGGGCGTCACGAGCGCCGAATGCTGAGGGAAGTGATCCGTCAGGGTTACGAAGGTCCGATCGGGATTTTGGATCATCGCAACGATACCGACACCAAGGAAGCATTGTCAGCCAATCTGCAAGGCTTAGATCAGCTGATGACTGAACTGGAGTGATTGGACTTCATCAGTCCTGTGGAACGCTCAAATATCTAAAGAGGTGCGTGATGCGTTACGTGTTCGTGTGTTGGATCCTTTGCGTCGGTGGCATTTCTCTTGCCGACGATCCGTTGGAGACGCCGGATCGATCGACGACGGACAAGCGACATGAAGCGCTGCGAACGTTAAATGGATACTTTCCGTTCAAGCAGGTTCGCGACCTCGATGAATGGAACGTTCGGCAAGCGGAGATCAAACGCCGAATCTTGGTTTCTCAGGGGCTGTGGCCACTGCCAACGAAATCGCCGCTGAATGCGACCGTGGATGGAAAGGTCGAACGCGAAGACTACTCGGTGGAAAGAGTCGTCTTCGAGTCGCTTCCGGGACACTTCGTGACCGGCAGTCTGTATCGCCCGAAGGCCGAGTCGGGCTTGATGCCGGCGGTACTCTCTCCGCATGGGCATTGGAAAGAAGGTCGGTTCTATGACGCTGGGGAAGCAGGCGCCGTGGGACAAATCGATCTGGGTGCAGAGACGAACAAGAACGCCGGGCGCTTTCCGCTTCAGGCACGAGCCGTTCAGCTGGCACGCATGGGTTGCATCGTCTTTCATTACGACATGACGGGCTATGCCGACGCGGTCCAACTCGGGCATCGACCACAGCAGTGGGATCACCTCGATACGCCCGACGATTGGGGATTCATGAGCGTGCAGGCAGACTTGCGTCTACAGAACATGATGGGGCTTCAGACGTGGAATTCGATTCGCGCGGTTGATTTTCTGATGAGTCTCGACGACGTCGACGCCTCTCGAATTGGCGTGACCGGTGCGAGCGGGGGCGGCACCCAATCCATGATCTTGGGTGCGATCGACCAGCGAATCGCTGCTTCGATGCCATGTGTGATGGTCTCGACTGCGATGCAAGGTGGTTGCACCTGCGAGAACGCACCGTTGTTGCGGGTTGATCAGGGGAACATCGATATTGCGGCAGCGACCGCACCACGGCCACTTGGATTGACCGCCGCCGACGATTGGACCGTGGAACTTGAAACCAAAGGGTACCCCGATCTCTTTCGAATCTACGAGATGTTGGGCGTTCCCGAAAACGTCAACGCGGTTTTTCACACGCAGTTCAAGCACAACTACAACGAAGTCAACCGTGCTGCAATGTACGAGTTCTTCAACAAGCATTTTCGGCTTGGTGTGAACAACATTCAAGAACGCGATTTTGAGCCTTTGTCTCGCGAGGAGTCGACCGTCTGGAGCGAGTTGCGTCCGGAGCCCACCGGTGATCAGGTGGGCGACGTTCACGAACAGCGGTTGTTGGCGGTGGCGACGCGAGACTCCGATCGTCAGATGAAACGTTTGATTCCAAAAGCGTCCGCAGATCTTGCAGAGTATCGTGGAGTCATCGGAGGCGCTTGGGAGACAATCCTTGGAAGACGCCTCGACCAAGTCCACGGAGTCGTTTTTGAGGAGGATAGCCAGTCCAACCTTAACGGAATTCGAATCACGACCGGTCGCCTACGAAACATTCCTGACTCGGAACAGTTGGTGTTGCGGATTTTTGAAGCGGCTGATGGCGAAGCTTCGCAACCGACGGTGATTTGGGTCGCCGATGGGAACACAGCCCCCGGCGGGGATACCGTGAATGTTCAGGTTCGATCGCTCGTCGAAAATGGTTTCCGCGTGTTGGTACCGACTTTGCTCGGACAAGATGCCGACGATCGCGAAACTCAACGAATGTGGTACCAACAAAAAGGCGATGCGGGTTGGCATCGTTTTTCAGGCTACACCTTTGGGTTCAACCATTGTCTTTTCGCGCAGCGAACGCACGACTTGTTGTCAGTCATTCAATTCGTGGACAAAGATGACAGCGTGGCGTTGGTTGGAATCGGCGCGACCGCAGGTCCGTTGGTCGTCGCTGCTTGCAGTCAGTCACCGCAAGCGATCGACCGATGTGTCGTCGACTTGCAGGGATTCCGCTTTGCAGACGTGAAACGACATGACCAGTCAATGTTTGTACCGGGTGCCGTGAAGTACCTCGATATTGATGGATTGCTTTCACTATGCGAACCAACCACGTTGTTGGTGGTCAATGGTCCGTCGGAAGTTGCCCGCCAAGTTTATGCCATTGCGGACGGAGAAGCCGAAATCCGCGCCTCGGACAAACTCCCTGATATGGTGGAGCTTGCCCGCTGGATGCAGCTCGATTAGTCGACGCGAGCGGTCGAGTGATCACATGTTGCGTTCTGCCGCGATTTCGCAGAGCGAATAATGTCGAGGCGTTCTCGAGGGGATGCCTGCGTCCAACGAGCGATTTCGGAGAGGCTTCGAAAACACCCTCGGCAGATACCGGACGGATCCGACTCGCAGATCCCCATGCAGGGTGATGCTGGATTCGTAGTAGGACTCGCTGACTGCATTTCGACGTCCTCTGAAGGTTTCGGACCTTTCATTATCTGATGATGTCAAGCTGCGCGGCCTCTTTCGTGGGACGACCGTGGCTCTACCGAATACCAAATGCTACGATTTCGCTGATTCACCCCGCCTACCCTGACACCCTCCGATGACGCCAATGCTCCTGACTAAGACGCCTCTTCGTTTCGAACTTTGGTTGCTTTCGCTTTGTCTTGTCCAAGCTGCGACATGTTCGGCGGAGGATTGGCCTGCGTTTCGCGGTGCTCACGGCAATGGAGTGACGGAGCGATCGCTGCCGGTCGAGTGGAGCCCAAACGATAACATTCAGTGGCGGACGGAGCTTCCGGGGCAAGGCTGGTCCTCACCCGTGTCCCAGGATGGGCGCATCTATTTGACCGCCGCCATTCCCGAGGCGTTGGAGGGGGATGGCTTCGTGTTGTCACTCCTGATCGTTGATGCGGCGACGGGGGACATTTTGAAAACGGTGCAGGTCATGGACCAAACCGATGAGCGTCCAGCGAAGATGCACAAGAAGAACAGCCATGCGAGTCCGACGCCAATCTTGGATGGCGATCGGGTGTTCGTGCACTTCGGTTATCAAGGGACGGCTTGTCTCACGAAGGATGGAGAGATTGTTTGGCTCAACCGCGAACTGTACTTCAAGCCGACCCATGGAAATGGGGGTAGCCCCGTGCTCTCGGCCGGCAATCTGATTTTCACTTGTGACGGTGATAAAGAACCGAGGATCGTTGCCCTCGATGCTGATACTGGCGAGCTTGCTTGGTCAACGCCGCGGCCGGTCGATGCGAAGAAGACGTTTTCTTTTTGCACGCCCACGGTCATACAAGTCAATGGTCAAACTCAGATCGTGGCGCCCGGTAGCGATTGTGTGTTGGCACTCGATCCGAGCAGCGGCGAAACGATTTGGGACGTTCGCTATGTCGGCTACTCCGTCGTCCCCAAGCCCGTCTACGATCGTGGGCTGGTCTTTATCTCGACCAGTTTTGATAAGAGCAAAATGTTGGCCATTCGTCCGACTGGTAAAGGTGTCGTCACAGACAGTCACGTGGAATGGCAGGTCGATCGAAACATTCCCAAGACACCTTCCATGATTGCCCACGATGGTCTTGTCTACTCCGTCAGCGATGATGGAATCGCTCTCTGTGTCGAAGCAGAGACAGGAGACGTCGTTTATCGAAAACGCATCGGTGGAAATTTCTCTGCTTCGCCACTGATGGCGGACGGGCGACTTTACTTTACTAGCGAAGAAGGAGTCACCACCGTGGCGGAAGCGGGCCGTGAATTTCGTGAGCTTGCTTCCAATGATCTGATGGAACGAACGCTCGCGTCGCTGGGTGTTGTGGATGACTCGATTTTGCTACGAACGGCCGACGCTCTCTACCGGATCAGCGAGTGAGCGGTATGCTCCGGGGGAAACGCCGGTTTGCTTTTTGAATTGACGATAAAATGTCGAGAGATCGTTGAAGCCACATTCGAAGGCGACCGACGTGATCGGCAGATCCGTTTCTCGAAGTCGATGCAACGCGTGTTCGATCGCGAGTCGGCGCACATGTGCCAACCACGTTTCGCCCGTGATCTCGGTGAAGAGTTGCGTGAATGTTCGACGTGGGATTCCGAGACGTTGGCTTGCGACGTCGATGGACGCCTCCTCGAAAAAGTGACCGGGTAGCGATTGAATGTATTGGCGGACGATGCTTCGATCATCGCTTTCGCGCGCGAGTCTGGATTGACGGGCGTCACATGCAAGGATGATTTGCGTCATCCGACTTGCATCAGCCAACATGGTGATTGACTTCATGCTCGTCATCGTCCGTTGAGAGTGAACCATTCGACGCATCAGCGAGGCGACCCGACTTGCGAATCGGCGGTCGCCCCGGTGTAGCCGGCACTCGAGACGTTGGACGATCGTTGGATCCAAGTGGAAGAGGTTGGCGGAGAGGCAACAGACGTAAAGGCTGGAGGCAGCATCATCCACGATTCGGTTTCGCACTCCGGGCGGCACCACGATCACGTCACCCGACTGGAATTCGTAGCTTTGATCCCCGAGATGGAATTCTCCGGTGCCGCTCAACACGTACACGATCTTGATGAAATGGTGCTTCCGCCACTCCATGGTGAAGGCAGGGCTGTGGTGGCTTTCCAGCAGCAGGATGCCCCAAGCGGGAAGTTCCTCACGCAATGCCCGGTCGGTCAGTCGTTGCACCATGCTTCATTGCCCGATTTGCAAATGGATAGATTGCCCGATTTTCCAAGACATTGTCGATTGATTCAAGTATTTTCACGCTTTATCGCCCCTTTTGCAAAGAGAATCGCGTGGATCCATCATTTGACCCAACTCAGTTGCTGACGCCCCGTCGCAAGATCACGGGAATTTCCGCAATTCTGCTTCCCTTCGCTGACGACGGCTCGATCGACTGGGCCGGATTTGATCAGCATCTGCGACGGACGCTGGATGCCGGTTTGGTCCCCGCCGTGAACATGGATACGGGCTACGGGAACCTGATCGACGACGTGACGCGTGAAGAGGCTTTGCGTCGTTCGAACGAAATCGCGTCGGGACGGCCCTACGTAGCTGGTGTCTTTGTTGCGGATGATCCGGGTGCGTCGTTCGCGGTGGATCCCTATCGTTTCGGCATCGATCAGATTCAGCGACACGGGGGAACGCCGATCTTCTTTCAGTCGTATGGACTGATCGGGCTTTCGGACGATCAGATCGTCACCGCCTACCAAGACTTGGCCGAAGTTTGCGACTCCTTTTTGTTCTTTGAACTGGGAAAGGTCTTTGCTCCCTTCGGGAAGATCTATTCGCTGGAGGTGTACCAGGAATTGATGATCATCCCCAATGCTCTCGGAGCGAAGCACTCATCGTTGAAGCGGCAGCCGGAGTGGGAGCGTTTGGAGCTTCGGAATCGCGTTCGACCGGAATTCAAAGTGTTCACCGGAAATGATCTGGCGATCGATATGGTGATGTACGGTAGCGACTACCTACTGGGGCTCAGCACGTTCGCTCCCGACGCATTCGCGAAGCGGGACGCGATGTGGGAGGCCGGAGATTCGCAGTTCTACGAACTGAACGATTTGTTGCAGTATCTCGGTGCCTTTGCATTTCGTGATCCCGCGCCGGCCTACAAACATTCGGCTGCGATGTTTTTGAAAATACGACGAATGATTGCAAGCAACAAGACGCATCCCCGTGCACCACGACGACCGGAATCGGATGAACCTGTCCTCGTTTCGATTGCGGCGGATCTTGAAGCGATGATTCAGGAGGCGAACTGATGGCGTACCCAAGAATTGCAAGTTTTAAGACTCATACTGACTTCGTCGACTACTTGCGTCAGTTGAATCTTGATCTTCCCTGTGATCAGACCGTGTGTTCCCCAAGCGAGACTCCGCTTGCATCGCCCATTGAGCTTGACGGATGTACGATCGGAAACCGGTTTTGCATATTGCCAATGGAGGGTTGGGACGGAACTCGTGCTGGCAAGCCAACGGAGTTGACGCGCCGCAGATGGCGAAACTTTGGATTGAGCGGCGCCAAGC
>JBPCVD010000029.1:0-14162 GCA_051010815.1 Rubripirellula sp. | reverse complement strand
CACGACCCACTTCACGGGGTTGTCGATCGAACAGGTCGATCAAGATCCTGACGCGGCACTTCAACAGGCCGTGGAGGTGATCGCGGAAAAGTATGACATCGTCGGCTTTCAAACAAATCTTCCCGATGTGGCTTGTCGGTTGCAGGAAGCCGCGTGTTTTGCCGATCCTTTTGAGAACACGTTGACAAACCAGACGCGTAAGCGACTGTCCGTTCGCGAAATATCAGAGCGAGCGAAAACGGCGATCGCAGATACAAACGCCGTTGATGTCAAACTGTATGCGACGCTCCTTCAACGCTTCAGCTAGTGCCGAAGCCTGAGCCACAGGTTAGGCGACGCGTTGGATTGCTGCTTGATAGTCGGAAGGCGTCAATGGTTCACGTCGGCGAAACGCGTTCAGTAGTGTTCTGTGTCGCTTCTTCGTAACCCAGCGAGCGGCTTTGAGTTGCAACGGTTTCGAACTCAGAATGTGAAGGCCATCGCGAAGCGGAACGTATTGTCGATTGTATCGATCTGCTATCAGCGATAAAGCGTCATGCGTCCAAAGCGACACATGCTGACCACCCTCGAGCGCGTAATACCACCACTCACCCGGTTTGGGGCAGTCGTCCGGTACCACGTGTGTTGAGATGATCCAGTGGTCCGCCATCGAATCCATTCGATCAATTTCGGCGATCGGATCAGCCATGTGCTCCCACACTTCGAATGCAGTGAGCGCTTCAAATTTGCCACCGTCTTTGTCGGCTTCAAATCCTTTCGCAAAGAGGTTGTCGCAGTAGGGGTCGTGGTGAAGGAAATCGTGGCCACGATCACGAAGCATTCTCGTCATCATTCCGTATCCGCCCCCATAGTCGACGCATCGCGTGACTTCCGGATAGAGGTAACGCAAAATGAGGGAAGTCAGCGTCGCGTACTTTTCGTTTCGCGCCACCAGACCAACATCTGTGTCGATGATGACGTCTTCATAGGCTTCATCGAGCCAGTACGGCTCTTCGGTTTGAACGAAGCCACAGGAGTCACACCGAAAGTATTCGATGTCGTAGCGGTTCATGATTCGCGCGGAGCCAAACGGTGTTGATTGGGTTTGGCAGATGTTGCAGTCCATGGAACTTCCTTGTTTGAACGTGCCGGGTGGTTGGCGTTCGCGTGATTCATCGGATCTGTGGTGCTAGGCTGAGACTTGAGCGTGAGCCACCAAGGTTTCGCTCATGCCGCGTTACGTCTTCGCAACGACCTCAATTTGTTCGTGATTCGTTTCATCGGGCCGGGTTCCCGCCACGGACCGCTGAATATTTGTTCGTCGGTGACTTGGTCCGCCCGTAAATCCCGAAGAACCTGATCAGGATGGCAAATGATGTCCATCGGAAAGGTTGGAAGATTGGCCAGGCTGGTCGCTTCTTGCGTGTGGGTCCCGTTGGAGTTGAAGCCGATATTGGAAATCAAGTTCTGCTTCGGCAAGGCCGTCAGTCCTTGGTGTTTCCAGCAAGTGAGTGTCCACTGAAAGTCCCACGTGTCGATTCGACCACGGGCGATCCGCTCGAACACGTCAAGCCAATAGTTCCGCTCTTTGGTGCTATGGCAAAGAGATTCGAAGTCTCGAGAGAGAATGATTTGTCGCCAGTCTGGGATGTGCGATTGAAAGAGGCTCCAGGCGCGTTTCCACGTCGCCCAGCCCCAGCAATGCGGATACTTCGAAAAGTAATAACTCGCTGCGGACGATTGAAATTGGGAGTGAAAACAGTCGCCGCTCACAGCCATCACTCGCGGGTCATCTTCGTAACGATCGAGCAGGCACTCGGCGTACGGAAAGAACGTCGGATGAGCCACGCAGTCGTCTTCAAGCACGATCAGTCGATCGACTTCTTCAAAGGCCGCCGTGATGCCACTCGAGATGCGTTTTCCACATCCCATATTCGCTTCGGCGTAGATTCTGCGCACTTGGCAGGGCCAGTCGACATCGGCAACGATTTGACGCGTCTTCTCTACCGCAAGCGGTTCGAGTTCCCGGTTTTCGCGAGCGGCGTCGGAAATCAGAAACAATTCAGTGGGCCTTATGCTGCGGATCACGTCAAACGCGATTTGTGTCTCGCGAGGCCGGTTGAAAAGTATGAAAGCAATGGGGGTTTGAAACATGCGTTAAGCCGAAGAGCGCGAGTTTTCTAATCCGTGATTGGAACGGTACCGAATTCACGAGGATTCCTGCAATTGAGACTTTTGGGCAACTGGATTGCGCTGCCGAAATCGAAATTGACGGGCGAGATGTTTCACAGTCTTGACACCACTCGGCGAGTTTTACTAACCGAAAGCGACTACGAAGCCTTTCACAAACTGCCACCGCATGGCCCACGAATGAAATCGATTGCAATTGTTGACTGGGGCTGGGTAGGGCATGTCCCTCTATACGCTGAAAATCTCTGCCGAGTACTCGAGGCAGCGGAGTGGCGCGTGCATCATGTCTGCCCCACGCCGGATGAGGCGGAACGCGATCTATGTGTGGCCGGCAATCTCTCGGTGACATGTCATGCCTTGGACGAGCCGACGACCGATCAACACGCACCATCCAAGTTTCTGGGATTCGGCCGCAGGAAGGTCAAGGCGGAGGTTGGACGTAGCTTGATGCTGCGCAGCACGTTTCAACGGCTATCAAGAACGAACCATCACTTCGATTTTGTTTTCCTTCCATGGCTTGATCTGCTGATGAGCGATCAGCTGACGCCCGATGACCTGCCGGACGAATTCGAGTCAGGCTGGGGAGGGATCTTGATCAATGCCAGCATGTTCTCGTCTGTCGCGACAGCGAAACAGAGGCGTGCAAAGTTGCTTCGAAAGTATCAACTGCTCAAGGACACCCGCTTGCGACTATTGGCGACCCTGGATGAGCTGGCTCTCTCCAACCTGACACAGCGATATTCGCAAGCTTCGGTTCGCTGGATGCCCGATTTGATTGAAGCTCCCGTCACGGCCCGCAGCATGGGGGACGCATTGCATCGGGCACGCGCGTCTGGCAAGCAGGTCCTTGTTTCGGTGGGTGTGATGCATCGCCGCAAAGGCTATTTGAAGCTGCTCCGAATTGCCGAGGCAGGAATGAGCGGAGGTTGGTTCTTTCTGATCGCTGGACCGGTCGCGGGTGATGATCTTAGCACCGACGAGCAGCAACTCGTGCGAAGAGCAATTGAAGGTGGAATACCCAACGTCGCAGTGGTGGATCAGCAACTTCCAACCACCGCCGTGAACGCCTTCATCGACGGCGCCGATGCCGTTTTTCTCGGCTATGAGGATTGGTACCAAAGCAGCAATATCATGACTCGAGCAAGTTGTTTAAAAACGCCGGTTTTCAGCTGCCCTCAAGGTTTGTTGGCAGACCGCACGCGGCGATTTCAATTGGGTTGGATATTGCCAGATCTATCGGCCGACGCGATCGCAAGCACACTGCAAGGCATCGGACGGCAAGAGCTGATGGAGCTTCAATCACGTGCGGATTTCGATCGATACGCGACGGACCATCATGTCAATTCTCTTGCGGACACGATGCTGCCGCTGTTAAACAATGAAGGCTGCTCGGGGGTTCAAGCGGCGTGATCGATGGGGATCGCGGTCGACGCAAAGAATCCTGCTCGCGAGATCACTCTCATTCACCGTCAAAGACAGCGGTCTTGATGGCTTGAACCATCGCTCGGCGATGCATGGCTGAGCTCGTTGCACGCTCGGCGTTAACTCCCAACGCTTCGGCTACTTTGATGGCAATGTCGAGGTCTCGAACGCCGTGGTACTGGTTGGTCGGAGCGTCATCAACGTATATCGTTTGGTGATCGGACTGGTAACCCGATTCAAACGCGTCCGACAATTCTGCGATCCAAGCTTCGGGCACGCCTGATTGGCGGCACGTTTCCACGTTCCAGATTTCGTCCCCCACGCACAGGTTCAATAGCGCGAACGCTCGGTGGCGAGGAATCTGCATGTGACGATGTCAGCGGGAGTGGCGATGAGAGGTTTTGTGATTCTAGCCTGCTGCACTCTTTGGCAACGGTTGGCGAGGCTTGCGGGCAGGTTTCGCGACCAAGCGGATCACGGGCACCGTGCCTCGACCCCCATGAAAAGTTCGCCTTCCATCAATCGTGTGGTCAAACACGAAAACTCCGGTGCTCTTCGCCCCTCGCGGCGAGACACGCAGGATTGCTGGGTGCCCACATTCAATGCATCGGACGCGAAGTCCATGCCCGTCCAGTAGCCGGTGGATTGACTCGGCAAGTTGGCGATTCTGCTGAAGATCACCCAGCGATCGCCCCACCATCTTGGACAACTGGTCCTGAATCGCGAGACGGATGGCCCGTTGAAGCCGATTGAGTTCGAGGTCCAGCTCGTCCATCGCGGACTTGGCTTCCTGCGGGGTGAGCGATGGTTGCGGCATGCGGGTTCCGAACACGCGGGGAAGGTTAAAGGATCATTCGCGAAATGCGATCAATCATCTCTAGACGAGTTTATACAAATTGTATAAGCTGTCCAGGCATGAGATAGAGGATCGCAAGGATCGTCCGCCGAAAATGTGCGGAAAGCCAAGCAAAACGCGGATGGACCCGCAATTTCTCGCGTAGGTCAACATGGCGGGAAAACCGCAAATTCACTACTGTCGCCCCTCGCTCGTACTTTCCCACTCCGCTCGATCCCAAGACGCCCATGTCGGTCAATCAACAAACCGTTGAGGACACCAAGGCCCAAATCCGGGGGCTGGTGAATGAAATTGCCCAACTTTCCAAAAGCGGGGCAACCGCGGAAGAGTTCTACCCGGAGCTGCTCTCGCGAATCATCACGGCGCTGGCGGCCGCTGGTGGTGCGATCTGGTTGCTCGATGAGGATCGCCAGCTTCGACTGCAGTACCAAATCAATGCGGAGCCATCGGTGCTGTCGGAAGATTCCGACGATGCAATGCGGCACACGCGGCTGATCCAGCGTGTGGCCAATAGTGGCCAATCTTTGCTTGTTCCGCCATACTCTGGCACGACCGATGGCGATGCGGAGGGCAATCCGACGCGTTACCTGCTGTGCCTGGGGGCACTCCAGCATGATGGTCAGAATGACGGACTCATCGAAGTCTTCCAACGTCCCGACACCGCCCCGGACACTCAACGCGGGTACCTGCGATTCTTGCAGCAGATGTGTGAGTTGGCGGCGGAATGGCTGCGAAGTCAAAAGCTGCGAACGCTTGGTGATCGTCAGACTCTTTGGCAGCAGGCGGACTCATTTGCGCGTGCAACGCATGAGTCGCTGGACATCAAAGAGACGACCTACATCGTTGCCAACGAAGGTCGACGACTGATCGGTTGTGACCGCGTCAGTGTGGCGATCAAGAAAGGTCGCAAGTGCAAGGTTCAAGCGATCAGCGGGCAGGATACGATCGAAAATCGGTCCAACATCGTCACGGCCCTGAATAATCTTGCGACGCGAGTGGTCGCGGCAGGGGAACCGCTTTGGCACGACGGTGCAACGGAAGATCTTCCGCCGCAGATCGAGGAGGCGTTGGAGGACTACGTCGATCAATCGTATGGACGCAACATTGCCGTGTTGCCTCTGCGTGAGCCAGAACGCCGACTTGGTGTCGATACGGAATCAGGCGCGGCGGGGGAAATCGACCGTGACAATGCTCACCGTGGTGAGGTCATTGGTGCCCTGATCGTAGAGCAGATTGAAAGTGACATACCTGATGACATCTTCCGCGCACGTTGCGACTTGGTTTACGAGCACGGTACGCGGGCCATCGCGAATTCGAGGGCATATTCGAATCTATTCTTGATGCCTCTCTGGCGATCGCTCGGTAGAGCGACATGGGTGCTCAGAGCTCGCACGTTGCCGAAGACGATCGGTGTGATCGCTTTGGTCTCGGCCGTCATCCTTGGATTGACCTTCATCCGCAAGGACTTCAATCTCGAGGCGGAAGGGACGCTACTACCTGAGGCTCGGCGCGAAATTTTTGCCCCGATCGATGGAGAGGTCGTCGACGTTCTGGTCGATCACAACGATCCCGTGAAGAAGGGTGATGCGTTGGTCAGGCTGCGAAACCGTGAAATCGAGATCCAGCTTGCGGATATCAATGGGCAGATCCTGACCACTCGTGCAGAGCAAAGCAAGGTTCAAGGTCAGATTCGTCTCCGGCAGGAAATGAAACCCTCCGAACGTCGCGCGCTTGAGTCAGAACAAAACGAACTTGCGGTCAAGTATCAGGTCTTGCTTGCCAAGAAAACACTGCAGGAAAAGCGAGCCGCAGAGCTAATCATTCGATCACCGATCGACGGCATGGTTGTTTCTTGGGACGTGGAAAAGACGTTGAGAAGTCGACCGATCATGACCGGTCAGGTGGTGATGGAAATCGCCGATCTGAGTCAGCCCTTAATGCTGGAAGTCGAGCTTCCTGAGAAACGCGAAGGGCACCTCGACGAATACATTGCCCAACAGGAGCTGACTGGAGATGACTCCAAACTCGACGTGTCGTACATCCTGGCGACCAACCCTGACAGACCTTTGGATGCAGAGTTGATGCTGGACAGTATTTCGATGAGAGCGGATGCTCACGACGAGCATGGCGCTGTGATCAAAATGCGTGCGATTCCTGAACAGGAGTCATTGCGAGAACTCAAGCCACGTCCCGGGGCAAAAGTGATCGCGAAAATTTACTGTGGTCGAAGGTCCAGCGGATTTGTCTTCTTCCACGAGGTCTATGAATGGTGTCACAAGTTCTTCTTCTAGGGCGGAAGCCTCGTACTCGTCCAACCAACCGATTCGGAGTTTCCATGTTGCGATACACATTGCCGACAGTCGTCCTTGCCGTAGCAGTCTCGACGCAGGCTTTGGCTCAATTGCCAAGTCCGGGAGAGGAGATTCGGGCTGAGAACTGCATGGTTCAGTACATCAACAAGGTCAACATTGCCGCCAAAGCGGAGGGAACGTTGATGGAGTTGAAGTTCGAGGAAGGTCGAACAGTCAACGAGGGCGACGTGCTGGCCGTCATTGACGACACAGCCGCGGCCCTGGCTCTGGAGTTGAAGAAAGCGGAGGAGAAAGAGGCCGTCCTGAACGCCGCGAACGAAGTGAATCTCGAAGACGCAAAGAACAGCGAAGAGCTGGCAAGTGCGGAGGCTGAGGCCTATCGCGAACTGCGCCGAGAAGGAGCGATTCCGTACTGGGAAATGGAAAAGAAACGACTGGAAGCCGAACGGGCACGGTTGCGAATCGACCTGGCGGTGATGCAGAAAAAGATTGCCGAAGTGCAGATGATCGCAAAGCGAAGTGAGCGTGAGATCGCCGAATTCGAACTGACGCGTCGCAAAGTGACGTCTCCCTCAACGGGTTTCATCGAAGCCAGAATCGCACAGCTTGGTGAATGGGTGCAGCCTGGAACTCCCATCGCAACGCTGATCCAGATGGATCGGCTGCGGGTGGAAGGAGACATCAACGCGTTGCTTCCCGGACAGATTCTTCAGGGCACGCCTGTCGAAGTAACGATCTATACGCAAGGTGCGGACGATCCCGGTGTCATGATTCCGGGCACTCTGGGATTCGTCAGCAAGGAGATTGATTTGAACAATCGGCATCGCGTCTGGGTAGAAATCGAAAACACCAAGGAAGGGAATGACTGGCGTTTCAATCCGGGGATGCGAGCGGAAATTGTGATTCGAAAAGCGAATCAATCTTTCTCGGCTCGCTAAGTCCGTCGTCGATCGAAAACATTCCACAGAACGCTTCAAACCATTCGCTCCTGCCCTGATCCTACGATCACGCTGAGAACATTTTCCGACTTCGATGACCACCTTAGCCGAATCCCTTGTCAGTAGCTCATCCCGGGCGCTGACAGTACGCAAGCGTCCTGACCTGTCGGCCAACCGACAGCATTATCAGGGCACGGGATACTGGGTGGTGAAGGAACCGGTGGGGCTTCAGTACTTTCGTTTTCATGACGAGGAGTACTACATCCTGAATATGCTCGATGGCCATGTCAGCCTTCAGCAAATCAAGGACGGCTTTGAGCAGCGATTCGCTCCACAGAAGATCACGTTTGGCGATCTTCAGCAGTTCATTGGCATGCTGCACCGAAGTGGTTTGGTGATCAGCAATTCCCCGGGCCAGGGCAAAGCCTTGCGTGAGCGGGGACGGAAGAAGAAGAACAAGGAGACGATGGGCAAGTTTGCCAACGTCTTCGCGCTGCGGTATCGAGGGTTCGACCCCGAGAAAATTCTCAACACGATTCTGCCCTGGTTCGGTTGGATCTTTACGGTTCCTGCGTTGATCTTCTTTTGTCTGTTTCTGATATCGGCTTCGTTGCTGTTGGCGACACAGTATGAAACGGTTTACGCGAAACTGCCCACGTTCCAGCAATTCTTTGCCGCCGATCGGTGGCTGATTTTGGCTGCCACGATGGCGATCGTCAAAGTGTTGCATGAGTTCGGGCACGGTCTGAGCTGCAAGAAGTTTGGTGGCGAATGCCACGAAATCGGTTTCATGCTGCTGGTGTTTACGCCCTGTTTGTATTGCAACGTTTCCGACTCTTGGATGCTGCCCAACAAGTGGAAGCGTGTCTGGATCGGTGCTGCCGGTATATATGTGGAGATGATTCTGGCGTCAATTGCGGCGTACGTGTGG
Source organism: Rubripirellula sp. (assembly GCA_051010815.1). Taxonomy (GTDB): domain Bacteria; phylum Planctomycetota; class Planctomycetia; order Pirellulales; family Pirellulaceae; genus Rubripirellula. The sequence continues at coordinate 5,534 of JBPCVD010000029.1, read as the reverse complement.
TGGTTTACCGAGCAAGGGACCACGATCAACGATCTCTGTTTGAACATGATGTTCCTGAACGTGGTCAGTACCGTTCTTGTGAATGGAAATCCGCTGCTGCGTTTTGATGGCTATTACATTTTGATGGACGCGTTGGAGATCCCCAACTTGCGTCAAAAGAGCACTGAAGTGCTGAAGCGTTGGTTCCAGCAAACTTGCTTGGGATTGGAGCTTCAGGACGATCCCTTCCTGCCGACGCGAGGGCGTTTGTGGTTCGGGCTATTTACGATTGCCAGCGTGATCTATCGCTGGGTCGTGGTGTTCTCGATTTGTTGGTTTGTCATCAAGGTTCTTGAGCCATATGGACTGCAGTCAGTCGGTCGTATGGTTGCTGTGGTTGGTTTTGCCGGACTGGTTGCTCAACCCTTTATCCAAACGTGGAAATTCTGTCGCACGCCTGGGAGATTGTCGAAAGTGAAACGTACTCCCCTGTTGATCACGGTGGCGATTGCTGCCGCGTTACTTACGGGCGTCTGCTACATCCCCCTCCCCCATCACATCGACTGTGCATTTGAGGTTCGTCCAAGCGAGGCTGGGGCGGTTTATGCCGGCACACCAGGAAGAATCGAGTGGACGATCGATGCCCGTAGCCCAGTCAGGGAAGGAGAGCCGATTGCGAAACTAGCCAATCCTGATCTTGAGATTCGCCTTGCGGAGCTAAAGGGTGAGGAGCAAGTCGCATCCGTGCAATTGGAAAACATGAAGTATCGGAGTCGTGACGACGTTCATCTGAAGGCGTCCATCGAGACTCAGAAAGAATTGCTGGAGTCGATCCAGACAGTGCTTGAGAAGACCGAGGAAGAAGTCGAACGCTTAACTGTCGTTGCCAAGCGAGATGGCGTGATCATCATGCCGCCCAATCGAGCACCTCAGGATACCGGTGATGGTCGATTGCCCGGTTGGACAGGCTCTCCGTTAGACAAGAAAAATGTGGGCGCATTGTTGACTGCAGACGATGTGATCTGTGAGATCGGATCGCCGGAAGCCTTCGAAGCCGTGCTCGTGATCGATCAAGGTGACGTGCAGTTGGTGCGTGAAGGTCAGGCCGTCGATATGAAGTTGGATTCACGTCGTTTGGAGTCCTTCAGTGGCGTCATCACAGAGAAATCGAATGAGCCAATTGACTCAGCATCGATGTCAATGTCGAGCCAAACGGGCGGAGATTTGCAAACAGAGATTGATCCTGCGACTGGCATGATTAAACCGCGGAACGTTTCTTATCAGGCGCGCGTCCCAATAGAAGTTGGCAACGTGCCGGTAAGACCTGGTTACCGCGGGTCGGCAAAGATACACGTCGATCCCATGTCACTTGGAAGTCGCCTTTGGCGCGTGATAGCCAAAACCTTCAACTTCGAACTATAGAGACAGCAAACTGCGTAGATTTCGCCGTTTAACAAGCTCCTGATCCTATTTTCAGTTTTTACCCCGAACATAGTCGTCTTACTTTGCAGTCATGTGGCCGATCGCTACGATACGACTTTGGTTGCAAACAGGTGTGGTAGCGGGCAACACCATCAGACGATTCACACGCCCACTATGACTCTCACCCGAGAGTCACCCCTTTTTGATTTGCAGTGACAATCAACGATCCACTCCATTGATTGTCACACGAACACCCCAAACCTTTTGGAGAAATTCAACGATGGCAGACACCAAGAGCTCAGACGCGGACAAGCCTCAGGCCGCAGCCGCGCCGGCAGCAGCAGAGCAGGGACAGGCGCAAGCTCAGCAACCTGTCCAAGTTCAAGTGGTCGACGACCATGCCGTTGCCACGTACGCAAACTTTTGCCGCGTGACCGGTTCCCCTGAGGAGCTGATTGTTGACTTTGGTTTGAACCCACAGCCAATCGGTGTTCCAAAGGATCCGATTCAAGTCAAGCAGCGCATCATTGTTAACTTCTACACCGCCAAGCGATTGCTTGCTGCGTTGCAGATGTCAGTGGCTCGTCACGAGTCCGTGTTTGGTGTCCTGGAGACGGATATCAACAAGCGAGTCCGTCCAGGTCTTGCTCAGCAGGCCGCACCTGCTGCTGCACCAGCCGCTCAGCCCGCTGCTGCGAAAAAGAGCTAGAACGCTACGGCGGTCTCAAATATCACTTAGACTCGCGTTTTCGTATCTGCGGAGACGCGAGTTTTTTTTGCGCATCGAGACACCATGCACTACCCCATCGAACTTCATTTCAAGCTCTTGACTTTCGGTCAGCGAGTGACGGCGGTGGACGCGAACGGGCAGGTGCTGATGTACATCAAGCAGAAGATGTTCAAGCTGAAAGAGAATGTCGAGATCTTCAGCGATGAAGACCAGACTCGCCTGCTGTTTCGTATTGCCGCCGATCGCATGATCGATTTCTCCGCAAACTATCACTTCACCGATTCTGGTGGCAACGATTGGGGTGCCGTGCGTCGGAAGGGAATGAAGTCCTTTTGGTCAGCACACTATGACGTGATGCAAGACGGCGTCGTCGACATGACGATCAACGAGGAAAGCCCCGTCAAGAAAGTGATGGAGGGTCTCTTGGGAGAGATTCCACTCATCGGTTTCGTCGCGTCCTATCTGATCAATCCGAGCTATTTGCTCACTCGACCCGACGGCACGCCCGTGCTGCGACTGACGAAACAGCCAGCCTTCTTTGAGGGGCGATTTACGCTGGAAAAGTTGACCGACATCCCCGAGGACGATGAGCTACGTTCGCTGATGGCGATCATCATGCTGGTGTTGCTGGAACGCTCGCGGGGATAGAGTCGGCGGGTCTTATCGCCAAAAGACGGCTTCACCTTTAGAGGGAATGCCGAGCAATCAGTCGGGGCGACCGTTCACACAATCAATCAGCATTCGTAACCGACCCAACGCCCGTCGGTTGAAGTGGAAGATCAGCCGAGGCATGTCGGCAAGATCTGGCTCCCCACTTTCTTCGGGTAGCGCGGCGCGTTGTTCAAAGCTACCGTCGACCAGAATGTCCGCGTAGTTTTTCTGAATCGAGGCCAGTTTCTCATCCGACAATTGCTCTTTGAGTCGGAATACCAAGCGATCCTTTACATACCGCATGCTGTGATAAACACGGTAGAAGCCAAGCGTTTCTTCGATCGCTTCCTCGACTGAATTCGTGATCTTATAAAGACGCTCGTCTTCGGGGCTGATCATCCCATTGCCAAGCAGCTGCTTTTGAAAGAAGACCCCCAGATCACTCCAATAGCTTCCGCCAGGATGATCGAGAAGGACAAGCGGGATCATTGTTTGCTTTCCCGTTTGCATCAGCGTCAAGGTTTCCAGAGCTTCATCGAGAGTTCCGAATCCACCAGGCAGGCAAACGACGGCGCTGCATTCCTTGACGAACATGAGCTTGCGTGTGAAGAAGTACTTCATCGTCACAAGCTTCGGATCACCCTCGATGTAGTCGTTCGCACTCTGCTCGAACGGCAACATGATGTTGAGCCCCATGGAGGCCTCGCGACCAGCGCCACGATGCCCAGCTTCCATGATTCCGCCACCCGCACCCGTGATCACCATCCAACCATGCTGGGCCATTTTGCGGCCGAGATCCACCGCGCTTTGATATTCCGGGTGGTCGGGCTTGGTGCGAGCCGAACCGAAAATCGTGACCTTTCGCCGTCGACGATAGGGGCGGAACACCGTGAACGCGTAGCGTAGTTCGCGTAGCGTGCGAGATAGAATCTTCAGGTCGCCCCTTGCCGTCTGGTCCTTTTCCAAACGATCGATGGTGTGCCGCATGACGCGGTACAAGTCTTGAGAGTCGACCGCAGTGATGGGCTCGTCCGCTGGCTGTGGCCGTTGGATTTCATCCTCACCGATTGCTTCCAGAGGCAGATCGTCTTGATTCATCGAGTCGCAATTCCTCGTTCGTGTTCAATCATTCCTACGATAGGAAAGCTTCAGTCTTAGGCAGTCTGAGCTTTCGTATCGTCATCCGACGTTGTCTGAAGTCCTGGCTTCACGCCCAATACCTTCGCAATGATGATCGCCAATGGAGCTGCTGCAAAGCTGAGTAGCGCGCCCATTTTCACGGAATCCTGAACCGGTCCCGCCGTCGTGAACGCGGCGACCGAAACGAACAACGCAACGGTAAATCCAATCCCGGCGACCATCCCCAGGGTGACCACGTGTCTGTAATCCATCCCGGCGGGCTTCTCTAGCTTCAGCCCCTTCTCGGCAAACAGGGTCAGCAGCGTGATCCCAACCGGTTTGCCGATCAGTAAGCCCGCCAGCACCAACCAAGTCCCCGTTCCCAAACTGCTGAGAACGACCCCAGCGTTGGCGAGTCCGAAGAGGCCCAAGAAGAACTCGACGGGTGTTTTCCAGAAGTGCTCAAATTCGTTCAGAGTGTCGCTGCGGTGCAATTCGTCTTTGGCATACAGCCCCAAATCAGTGTGGGCGTGAGGCAGCAGCGGAATGATGGGGACGAGCCCCAGTGCCGCATGGATGTTCGCCTGATAGAAACTGTACCAGCACATGATTCCTGGGCCGATCAGATATATCCAGTGAGACTGGAACTTCAAGCGGCGAAGCGTGAAAGCCAAGGCCATCGCCGCCAACGTCAACAAGAACCACTGGGGCTCAATCGGTGCTTGCGGATAAAAGACTGCCAGAATCATAAGTCCAGCGGCATCGTCGGCGATCGCTAAAAGCAAAAGGAATGCAATCGCGGGGTGCCCGATTCCGAAGATCATCCGCGCGATGAGGTAACTGAATGCAATGTCGGTCGCGCATGGAACTGCCCAACCCTTTCCGAAAGTCTCCCACGTTCCCGTCAGGAAGCACCCTCCGATATAGACCAACGCCGGGCCAGCGATGCCGCCCACTGTCGCCAGCAGAGGCGTTGCCGCCTTTCGCGGATTGGAAAGCGCACCACCGGGAAGCAAAGATTCCCAGACTTCTTTGGCTGCAATCGCAAAAAACAACGCCATCAGAATGTCGTTGATCACAAAGTGGATGGTCAGGCCATGGTGCCCACCGTGCCCACTCTCTTCCCCCTCATGGGCGCTGTCGCCCTCGGTGGTGTCATCGGCAGACGCTTGCGTTGTCGCATCGTTTGTGGCTGGTACAGAATCACCACTTAGGGAATCTTCGTCCGATGGTTTGTCGTCGCCGTGAGACTCATCGTGCTCGCTCCAAAGCGAGGCGAGGTCAAAATTGACAAAGCGTGTGTAACTCGTCTCGAGAGGTTGATCCGTAACCTGGCCCTCGGGAAGTGCCTGCTCCGCCTGCTTGTGCGTAACATTCGCCCAAACCAAAGCGATAACGGCTCCGGCAACCAGGAGAAATGAGTTATCAATCAGAGTGCGAACGATGCCGCGAGGTTGTGCGTGCCCGGTCATTTTCCGTTGCCTGGACCCAGAAATTCCATAAAAATCGGCCAGACGCCCGGTCTCGGAGCGTCGTGGAGCCCCGGAATATAGTGCCTGATCGGAAACCTCGTGAGGTCACTTCCCTGGTTCTAATCCAAGAGAAGTCTCGTTGTCCGTGTGGGCGGTCGATT
>JBPCVD010000028.1:0-28552 GCA_051010815.1 Rubripirellula sp. | reverse complement strand
CTATCATCCGGAGCACAAGTTCGATTTCGATGGTGAGTTGCCCGCAACCCATTGGATTGAAGACGGTGAGTCCAAACTGTTGATCCGGCGCGAGGCATGGAATCAGGTCGACTTGACCAGCGGTCAGGAAACACCCTGGCCCGTGGTCGATGACATCGCCAGGCAATTGCGGTCATTGGGCGGATTACAGCCCGAGCAGGCCAAATCGGCCGCAATGAATGCCGTGCCCAAGATGAAGTCGTCTCGCGATTCAGTTCTGATTAAGTTTGGCAAATCGCTTGCGATCGTCTCGCCGAATACGACGGCTCGATGGCTGACGCGTGATTCCTCCGGTTGGCAGAACACGACGTTGGGCCCTCTGGCGAAACGAGTTGCCTACACTCGGGATGGTGATCTGTTCGTCGTCGATGTTGCCACCGGGAGGCTACTGCAACTGACCAACGACGGCACGGAGACGATTCTGGACGGGATTCTGGACTGGACCTATCAGGAAGAAATTTTTGGACGCGGTAACTATCGGGGATTCTGGTTCAGCCCCGATGGCCAATGGTTAGCGATGCTGCGGATCGATATCGGTGGAATCGAGCCCTACACGTTGGCGGATGCATCAGGTGATCGTGGCAAAGGACTCGTTCGTCGGTACCCGAAAGCAGGTGATCCGATTCCCCACGCGTCGTTGTACGTTTGGGACCTCCGCCGAATCGATTCGGGGCTCATTCCACCTGCCAAGTTGGTTGCGACGTCGACTCCTCAAGAGGAACGAATCATCACGGGGGTCTGGTGGAATCCGGACCAGCTTCAGTTGCTGTTCAGTATCAGCGATCGTCAGCAGAAGTGGCGTGAGGTTCGGTCGCTGGGTTCGTCCTTTCTGAGCGGGGAACGCGATACCGCGACCGTTCTGTTACGCGAGGAAAGCCCCGCCTGGATCGAGCCGCCCGTGTCTCCCGGTTGGCTTCGCGACGGAAGTTTCATTTGGCGCAGCGAGTTGCCGACAGGCAGGACTCGGCTCTATCAAATCTCTCCGGGTGCAAAATTTGTGACACCACTGACGCCCGCAGATTTTGATGTGCGTAAGTTTTGGCTCGATCCCCAGGGCGAGTTTGTGATCGTTACGGGGGACCAGCAAACGGTGTCGATGGAGAGTCAGGTTTACCGAATCGATCTGAACCGAACGCAGCAGCCAGCGACGCTTGTGCCGGTCACGAAGGAGACAGGCTGGCACGCCGTTGAGACGAGCCCGGATGCCAGGTGGATCGTCGATCGATTCAGTACGGAGGCGAAACCGCCGTCGTTGTGGTTGCGTTCGACGCTGCGCGAGACCTCCATGCAATTGGCTGAATCTGCTTCGAAGCTGCCCCCCGACATGCGTGCTCCCGAGGTTTTCCACATTCGTACCGCTGATGGAACCCGATTGCCCGCGATGTTGATTCGACCGCAGGGTCAGTCGCCGGTGCCCGTGGTGATCGAAGTGTATGGGGGGCCGCAGTCGCCGGTGGTCACCCGGCGTTGGGGTGGCACAAAGGCTCTCTATCGCGAGTTACTGGCCAGGCGTGGAATCGCCACGCTGCTTGTGGACAATCGGTCGAGTGGTGGCCGTGGATTGGCAGACACATGGCCGATTCGTGGACGGGTCGGTGAAATTGAATTCGCCGATGTCATGGCCGCTGTGGAGTGGCTGAAAGAACAGCCCTGGGTCGATCAAGAGAGTTTGGCGATCCGCGGTTGGAGCTTTGGAGGGTTCCTGACTCTCTATGCGATGACGCACTCCAAAGACTTTGCGGCTGGCATCGCCGGTGGATCCGTCACGGACTGGGCGGAATACGACGCGTTCTATACGGAACGCTACATGGGATTACCTGCCGAGAACGTTGCCGGCTATCGATCGACGGCTCCGGTAGAGGCGGCTGACCAACTGCATGGCGAGGTCATGCTGATTCATGGCGAATCGGACGATAATGTGCATCCCTCCGGGACCCTGCGGATGGCCGCGGCTCTGCAGGAGGCCGGCAAACCGTTTCAACTGATGATCTATCCGGGGGCTGCCCATGCCATTCGAGATCCCCAGCAGGCCTGGCATCTGGCCCAGATTACCGACCGATTCCTCGATGAGGAATTGCCCCGAGATCCGAAGGAAGGCGAAAAAACGGCCGAATAACGGGGTAAAAGTGGCTCTGGAAGGCCTGTGCGCCGGGGAGTTCGATCGCTAAACTACGCGGCTCGAAAGACAGAAAACAAATCCCCCGAAGAGATAAGTCCTATGTACGCCATCATCGTCGACGGCGGTCGCCAATATCGTGTAGAGCCTGGTATGGAGGTCGATGTCGATTATCGTGACATCCCTCAGGGCGACAACTTGACCTTTGAAAAGGTGCTCGCAGTCAGCGGCGACGACGGACTGAAACTCGGCTCACCTACCGTCGATGGCGCCACGGTCACTGCTTCGGTTGTTGGCCCCAAGCTCGACAAGAAGATCTACGTGCAGAAGTTTCGCCGACGCAAGAATAGCCGGCGTCGCACGGGCCATCGCCAAATCCACACTCGCGTTCGCATTGAGAAGATCGCTGGCGTCTAATCGCTTCGATCGAGTTTCCGTTGGACGTTTGCACGGCAGAACCCTTGAGGTGTTGGCCTGAGCTGCGCGTCCAGCAGCGAACGAAGAGATCGAGGTCTTTCAGTCCATGCAAACGACTCGCCAGCTCTCCGACTACGACGTGGGTGAGATTCTAGGCGTTGGAACGGTTGGCACCATCTATCAGGCGGTGGATCTTAAGTCTGGTAATGAAGTAGCGATCAAAAAGCTCCATCCCGGTGTTTCTCAGGACCCGTTGATACGAGCGAGATTTCGTCGAGAGATGATGATTTTGGAACGGCTTCGCCATCCTCACATCGTCAAGTACTTCGGCGGCGGCGAGGACGAGGGGCTGTTGTTCTACGTCATGGAATTGGTCGACGGCGGCACCGTGAAGGGCTTGCTGGGAGTAAAGACCGCGCTCATTTGGCCCATCGTGGTGGAAGTCGCTCGGCAGACCTGTTCCGCACTCCAGTGTGCCCACAACCACGGTGTCATTCATCGTGACTTGAAGCCTGGGAATCTGTTCCTCACGCGGAATGGGGAAGTCAAGCTGGGCGATTTTGGGATCGCCCGAGATTTGCAGAGCAGCGACCTGACTGCCAGCGGCATGACGGTCGGAACGCATGCCTACATGGCCCCCGAGCAGATTACCGGCGATCAATCGGTATCGGGTAAGGCGGACCTGTACTCGCTCGGATGTTGTTTATTCGAGATGCTGTCGGGGCGGACGCCTTTTCAAGGTGATAATTTCGCGCAGCTGTTTGAGCAGCATCTGCGTAGTGAGCCACCGCATGTGCGAGAATTCGTTCCCTCGTGTCCGCCAGAACTCGACGAAATCATTCATCGGCTACTAGCGAAGGATCCCGAGGATCGGCCATTCAATGCGAGGCAGGTCCAAGCCGCCATGCTGCAACTTGATGAGTCGCTGGTGTCAGATGCGACCACGGCTGATGCCGAGGCAGACGCGGAGACAGATGTGGCCGCCGACCGAGTGGCGGAGCGAAGCCGAGAGCTGCTGAGGAATGCGATCGAATCGGTAACCATCAAGCCCGGGGCGGAGATCAGTTGGGGCAAGCTCGCGGCTTTGGTCGCGATTTTGGCGGTGATCATTCTCGCAGCATCCCTTCTGGGCAGTTGATGCCGGAGGGATGTCGCGGAACGTCGGATCAAAAATGCGAATCCCTCTGCCACGGCCGATTTGGGGCATGTTGGGGCTCTTGCCTCGCTGCTATCCTGCTGGGCTGTGAATGGCCTCGGAAGTGCCGTTTTCATGTCACTTTCACACGTGTGGGGTGACGATCTTTCTGGTTCGGACATCGAAGGTACGGTGCTCGAACGATCCCTAGGAAACCATGATGTTGAAACGATTCCTGCTAGTAGGAGCACTGACGATCTGCCACGTGACGGTCGTGCAAAATGTGCTTGCACAAGACACGCCGGCTGCGCCCGTTAAGGACGACAAGTCCATCGGCTATTTCCTTGGCTTTTCCGTTGGCCAACAGATGAAGCAGAACGGATTTCAAAACGGTGATTTCAGCATCGAATCGATGATGACTGGATTCAGTGATGGATTTGAAAACAAAGATCCAGGCCTCACGGACGAGCAGTTGCGTGAGACTCAAGGAAAGATCCAAGCCCTGCTGCAAAAGCGTCAGGTCGAAATGCAAGCGGAACAGAAGGCCAAGGGCGAGAAGTTCCTGGCTGAGAACGCCAAAGCAGAGGGTGTGAAGAAGTTGGATGGCGGCGTGCAGTACAAAGTACTGACCGCGGGCAAAGGGGATTCACCCAAACCAACCGACACCGTCAAAGTGCACTACACCGGCAAATTGGTCGACGGCAGTGTCTTTGATAGCTCCGTTCAGCGTGGCGAACCTGCGACGTTCCGCGTGAACCAAGTGATCAAAGGCTGGCAGACCGCGCTGCAGGCAATGAAGGTTGGCGATAAGTGGATGTTGTACATCCCTTCCGACCTGGCCTACGGCGAGCGTGGTAGCCAAGGAGCCATCGGACCGAACGAGGTCTTGATCTTCGAAGTAGAGCTGCTCGGTATTCAGTAGTCACCGGCAGATTCAAAAGTCGTTCATATGTGGCGTCACCCCGAGGTGACGCCACTTTTTTTTTACTCGGACTGGTCGCTCGAGTCCGAGTCAGTGCCGTTGTCGCCATCGCTTGAACTGTCGTCGTCGGTTTCGCTGTCGGCTGCGTCGCTGTCGGCTGCGTCACTGTCCTGAGAGGCAGGTTCATCGTCCTTGGTCTCTCCAGCGGCATCGTCGCTAGCGGCTTTGTTACTCTCAGCTTCATCGCTCGCCTCCGCTGCCGTGTCAGCCTCTGCTGCTGAGTCAGCTTCCGTCTTGGCAGCGTTCCCATCCGTGCTTTCGGATTTGTCCTCTGTCGCAGCTTCCGCTTTCTCAGCGTCTGCTGCCTCCTTCTCAAGCTGCTTCTCTTCTTCCTCAAGTTCTTGCTTTCGCTTCTCGGCGGCCGCCTTGCTCTCCGCGCGAACGGTCTCGTAGATCTTTGCGTCGACGCTTCCATATTCACCCATCATGGAGACGAAGGTCTTCAGCGGAAAATCTTCGGGAATCTCTTGGGAGTCAATGGCGACCATGTAGCGACGGACTGAGTCAAACAGGTCGTCCGCTGAGTCATCGATCGTCAGGAGTGGATAGTCATCGAAGATCTCAGCCCACACCACGAACGCTTCTTCGTAGAGTTGGATCGCCGTATCGAGTTCGGCATTGTCGTTGGCTTCTTCCGCTTGATAGATCAGGCGTCGAGCTCGAACGGTTCTCTCCTCCTGTTCAGCCTGGGCAAGCGTTTTCCAGTATGGATAGTTGATCTGCGTGCGATAGCCGCGGGTCTTCAGAATTCGTTCCTCAATATCCCTGACGTCGCCGGCAATATTCACCGACTCCAAACGCACGGAGGGATCGGACGTCTTCGCGAGCTTTTCCAAGTTTGGAACCAAGCTCTTCAAGATCGACGGCAGCAACGCCTTCTCCATGTCGGTCAGCTCGGCATCGGGCTTCTCGTAAAAGGCCTTGTGATTCGGGTTCATCCCGTCGACCAAAGTCTGACGCGCCTCTGCATACGATTCGGGATTGAGCTTTCGGAAATCCTCGATCTTCTCTCTCTGCTGAGCCTCCAAGACATCCAGTTGGTCCAGCTTGATCGTGAACGGTGATGTGGTTGGAATGCTGCGATTACCGAAGGCAAGCCAGTCGTCGGCAGCCATTTGCCAAGCATTCTGTGCCCGCTCGTCCAGCACCCCTTCGCTTTCGATGGACTCCGCGTGTTTGATTCGCCACTTCGGTCCTGTTTCGTAGAAGTTAATTGGTGTCTGCCGGCGAATCTTAATTCCGCCCTCGACTAGATCGTAGCCATGGTTGAGCCACAAGCGACCGACGAGCCAGTTGTCAGGCTTTCCAAGGGGGCCTCGCGCTTCCGGACTGTCGACTGCAATGTTCTGTTCCAACAAGGAATCGTGCAGCACACGGTCGTCGGCGAACAACTTGCGGAACTGAACCTTCTCGTCAGACATGCCCATCTTCGCACCGTAGAACCAGCCGGTGTACCAGACGAGTCGAGGCGCGTTGGTGTTTTGCCGAACGCCTCGAGTTAAGAACTCGGTCCCCTCGCGAACCATTTCGTAGCGTTGGCGGTAGTCGTCGAACTCGGTCGAAACGTTGTACGCAAGGTTGTGAGCTTGATGTTCCCAGACTTTGTCAAAGTGTGGTTGCAACAAAGCGATGTTGTTGAGCGTTGCTTTCAGGCGATCCCACTCGTGCAAAACACGATAGTTATGGGCCTTGTTCCAAAGCAGTGTCGCAGCGACGCCACGTAATCCAAGCGAAGCGAGTTTCATCGTTTCGCTGGCTGGGCTGATTTCGCCCAAATCACTTTCGGCGATGTTGTAGTCATGTCGCATGACGGACAATCGACCACCCGGATCTCCCGTACCACCTGCGGGCTGCCCCAGCAGGTAGAGAGGGATCAGCATGGCGAGCAACACCAGCAAGTAAGTGAGTTTCCGCCACTGATTTGTATTGCGATTCATGCCGCGATCTCGCGCGATTTCAGGAAGAAGTAACTGATGATGAACGCCAAGACACAATATCCCAGCGTGGCCGCAGCGTGCCGCAGCAACAACGCCCCGAAGATGTCGAATCCGCTCGCAGCGTACTCCGCTGTTCCCACCATCTTGGGCAGGTTGGGTAGTGCCGTTGCAATTGCGTCGAGCGAATAGACGATACCGGCGTCGACACTCTTGATGACGCGTGCCGCGACAGTGTCCACGTCCAACTGTGTGGTCATGGCATCTTGTTTCAGCAGACGTACCATCGACTCAATGGGCCCGCCTCCTCGCTCGATGCCGCTGTCGATGAAATGCCGCGTGTCGTAGATTTGCTCGGCCGAGAATCCAAGCAGCACACAAGCGAACGTCGCGACCATGGCGACCGGACCACTCAAGAACGTACTGAACATCACGCCGAATGCGATCACCATCGTCATCTGCAACCAGATGGAGATGTAGGCCTTCACCAAGTTCCACCAGAACGGATTCTCCTGCGGTCGGAGGTAAACACCGCTCTGCGTGACGCCGAGGTACTGACTACGATCGAGGCAACGAATCACGATCTTCATCTGCCCGTTCTCGTCCACCAGGTCATCGAACACACTGAGCATTCGCGTCTGGTTGTTATCGGTTCCTTCGATTTCGAGGGGCAATATCCGTTCGTCGACTTCGTATTCATCAATCACGAAAGCGATCGGATTGCTCTCGATCTGCTTCGTCGGATGCTTCATCGTGATCGAGCCACGAATCCCCGACTCAATGTCGCCTTTGTAGGAGCGGTAGGCTCGCAGTGACAAGTCAACCGGGATCCCTTCCGCGTAACGACTGGGTGTGACGTCGCTGAACGTGAACTCAGCAGAGCCGAGTGTGCCGCCTTCAACGTAGCCATGCTGAACTTTTCGGCTCCCCCGCGAGATGCCGATCACGCGTGAGATTCCCGAGCTTCCATAACCGCCGGTGGCAAAACGCTCGGCACCGATGTCGATCCCCGCATCCTTTTGTTCACCACTTCGATCGAAGAACTGAATCTCACCATAGGAGGGAACGCGAGCGCGAAGAGCGCCTGTGGGCGGGCCAATGACGAAATCGCCGTCAGAAGTTTGCGTCACGATGTGTCGGTGACCGCGAACGATGTCCGTCAGGCCGCGTCCATCGGAGTCGGAGTCGATCGAAAACGAATGCTTGTGATTCCGCACGTAGTCGGTCTCTCCAACCAACCGACCATTGTCTTCCTCAAGGACGTCGACTACTTCTTCATGCGTGTGACGCAAACCACGCGTCACAAACAAATAGCTCGCCAATCCCATCGGTACCAACATGACGGTACCGACAGCGACGAAGCCGAGCATTCGCCCGAGGATGATTTCGGTGGGGCGGACGGGCTTGGTGACGATCGTGTAGATCGTTTTGCTTTTGATGTCCGCAGGCAACGAGAACGCACTGATGAACAGGGCGAGCACGAGGATCAGGTAATTGGTTGCCGTCAAAACGAAGCTGATGTACAGCCTCGCAGGGTCACCACTTTCCGGATTGAGGTACCAGCCGGCTAACAGCAGAACCACCAAAAAGAGTCCGACGACAAATAGCACCTTGCGTCGAATTGCTTCCTTGAACGCCAGCTTTGCTAAGGCGAAGACGCGATGAAATGAGATGCCGGGGAGGTCGAATCGAACCAAGTCTCGAACGGCACGTGCAACGGCGTAAAATCCCTCGACCGGTCCATAGCGACTTGCCGAAACGATGTAACCCACGATCAAGCCAAGTACGATCGCGAGCACAAAGAGCACGATGCCTTGAAGTAAGGCACTTTCAAGAAAAGCGTCGGGCCGAAGCAGCCACTCGTAAAATGACCAGAAGTCTTCCGGTTGCAAGATCATTGACCAGATTCTCCAGTCGATTCGGTGGAGGCTTGGTCACTACTGCTGCCCGAAACTCGGCGAGCTCCGGGACGAGCTTCGCTCTCTCGGACGATATTCAGGAACAGATCTTCCATCGTTGCAGTCGGGTTATCGATGGTGCAGGTGCCACCGTCCCGTTCGATGATCGCTTTGATCTCTGCCTCGGCTTCTGAGCTTAGCCGCTTGGTATGGATCTCCGTCACGTCTTGCACCTTCAGCAGATCAGCGACGCGGCCCAACTCTTTCAGTTCGCCTTGGTGCAAAATTGCGACGCGGTCACACACATCCTGAACGTCGGCCAACTGGTGGCTGCACAGCAGGACCGTTTTCCCCTGATCGCGAAGCGACAGAATCAGGTCTTTCATATCTCGCGTGCCGAGCGGGTCGAGGCCTGTCGTCGGCTCGTCCAGCAGGATCAGGTCGGGATCGTTGATGAGCGCCTGCGCCAGACCGACACGTCGCGTCATTCCCTTACTGTATTCCCGAAGCTGGCGATGTTTGGCTCCTTGAAGGCCGACCAGCTTGATCAGCTCTTCGACCCTTGCTTTCCGAACTGCCCCGGACATGTCGAACAGCCGGCCGTAAAAATCGAGCGTTTCCTCGGCGGTGAGGAATTTTGAGAGGTACGACTCCTCCGGCAAATAGCCGATTCTTTCATTCTTGCTCGTCTCGCTGGCGTCCTTGTCAAAGACCAAGACACGACCGCTGGTTGGGAACAAGAGCCCAAGAATCAGCTTGATCGTGGTCGACTTTCCACTGCCGTTGGGCCCGAGCAGACCGAAGACCTCACCGGGGCGAACCTCGATATCGAGGGACTTGAGAGCGTGAACTTTCTTCCGACCCCAAAAGTCGTGGTAAATCTTGCTCAGGTTTCGGGTTTCAATGACGACGCCCGAATTGGACTCGCCACTGCTGGCCTCAGATGAGCCAGAAGGCTCCTTCTCAGCGACCACGGTTGAATCAGTATCCACGAGCAACTACTTCCGTAAGGCGAGGGCGAAAACGATTAGAACAGGGGGGATCGGCCAAAATCAGAAGAATCCAGGCCAATCAGAGAGTGGGAATCGACAGATCCCGTTCCGCTGACAAGGATTTCTACGCTACGGCTGTTCCCCCGCAAGTGTTCGTATTTTTGTCGCCATGACCAGCGGAGCATGGTTTTGGTTTCGTCACCAGGCTCACCGAGGGCCCGTTCGTTTGTTACGTCGGTTCTGCCGAATTGGTTGGGAGCCCTTTGATGGTCGTCGAAAGTCTCCGCGATCGTGACGCTCCGTCAGCTCCTGCCAGCCGCCCGAACTGGCGATCCGCGTTCGGCTTCGAGGCGGAAGAGGACGGCCGAACAATCGTGTGGGAGCCGGAAGCAGACGTTGTGGCGCAGCAAGCTCAACGAACCATCACAGAGCGATATCCCACCTGAAAAGGTCTGTTTTCTCCAACTGGGCTTGCAATCCGTTTCTGAATGAACAATCAATTCGCTGCGTAATTGACCGCGATCGCCTGTAGCCCCAAGCTACCCAGACGCAATTTTTACCCTAGACGCAACTTTCCGTTGAACGATTCGCCCGTCAACCAGCGGTCCACCCCGCCCCGTTCCTACGACGAAGCGCTGCGGTTCCTGTACGACCGAATCGACTACGAGCGGATGGCCAGTGCCAATGCTGCTCGCTATCCGTTTCGGCTGCAGCGAATGGTTGACTTGCTAGACGATCTGGATTTGCAGTCCTTTCTTTATCAAGCAGGTTCGAAGCCGACCGTCCCGTTGATCCACGTCGCCGGTACCAAAGGGAAAGGCTCGGTCGCCACGATGGTGGCCGAAGTGTTGACCGCATGCGGATTTCGGACTGGCCTCTACACGTCCCCGCATTTGCACCGGCTGGAAGAGCGATTTCGCATCAATGGAGAACCCTGTTCCCCAGACCAGATGATCGACTTGGTAGACCGTCTGCGGTCACTCGCCAATGATCGGTCTCGAGTGAGTGGCTCCCCCTCCTTCTTCGAGATGACCACCGCCATGGCACTTCTGCATTTTCAGCAGCAAGCGTGTGAGGCCGTTGTCTTGGAGGTAGGTCTGGGAGGGAGACTCGACAGCACCAATGTTTGTTCGCCTAGCTTGTCGGTCGTGACCTCCATCGGTCTCGACCACCAACACGTACTCGGCGACAATTTGGTTCAGATTGCTCGCGAGAAGTCAGGCATCATCAAGACCGACGTGCCTGTGATTTCGGGAGTCGCGGATCCGGCGGCAGCGTCCGTCGTTCGGGCCGAAGCAGAAAAGCACGAGTGCGAGTTCTTCGAACTAGGCATCGATTTTGATTTTGATTGTCGGCCGGCGCAAAGATGGGGTTCGACGATCGACTATCAAGCGAAGCGTTCTCCGCTAACGCCCTCGGTTCAAATCTCCCTGCCGCTCGAAGGTGAGCATCAAGCTAGAAACGCATCCTTGGCCATTGCCGCCACCGATGTGCTTCGCGACCAAGGCTTCGATTTACCGTTCGATGGCATCGAGCGAGGATTCTCGCAACTGCATTGCGATGGTCGCATTGAGCGGTTTGATCTTCCGGGTGATGTCTTGGGAGTCCTGGATGCAGCGCACAATGCTGATTCAATTGATGCGTTGTGTGCGTGTCTGCAACAACGCTCGTCTGGACGAAAGATCAGCGTCGTGTTTGGGACGAGTGTGGATAAGACTGCGGAGCCGATGCTGCAGTCGTTGGCAAGAATCGCAGACCGGTTGTTGCTGACGCGATTTCACGGGAATCCAAGATTCCGAGATCCGCAAGAACTTCTTCCTCTGCTTCCCGCGGTAGTGGCCAAGCAGACGCCCATCATCGACGATCCGATTGAGGCTTGCCGGGAAGGACTCCGTGCGGCGGGGGCCGGTGGAACTTTGGTGGTCTGCGGTTCGTTCTTTTTAGCCGCTGAGACTCGTTCCTGGATGCTCGAGCAAGCGGCCGATTGAAAGTCCGCGGTCAGCTGCTGGGTCGCAGCGTCGACAAGGTGAGCTCGACATCCCCAATCGGCATTCCGGTCGCCGTCGCGATTTCTTCTGCGCTGTGCCCATGGTTGAACAGCTCACGAATCTGCTGTCTCAGCGTCGTTTCCGCGGTGATCGGGCTGCCATCAGCGAGCGACTCCATTCGGCTGAGTTTTTGAATGCGGTCGTCGACTTGGCGAAGCAGCGTTTGCACGACAACGATTCGTGTATCGAGCTCGGCTTTCAACTCTCGCTGCAGATCGAACATGGCGGCTTGCCAACGCTGCGTTTCCGCAGGTGCATCGCACAATGGAATCGCGGGGTCCTTGTGGTCGCGAATCGCCTGTATCGACTTATTCGCGGCTCGCGCATCCTTGTTGACCGTTTTCCGCATTCGGATTTGTCGTCGCGCGAGCACCCATCCGAGCATGATGAATCCACCCACCATCATGAATTGGGCCTTCTGCATGTCGGGCATCGCCCCGATGACGAGCGAATGGGTAGTGCTGAGGAACATTCGATAGGCCCCGCGGACGGAAAATGGGTGGATATCGAACGATATCGACATGGAAGTTATGATTGGCTCACCGCCGTTGCAGAAAGTCGCACTGCGTCGAGTCTGCCGGTAATCTCATTTGGATTGGTTTTGCCTCGGAATATTGTCATTCGCGAATGAAACCACAAACAATGGAAACGAATTCGGCCGTTGGCGTCTGGCACGCGAGCAGTTCGGTTGCTTCGCCCGGGCCGGTCGAAATGCACTGCGAAGCTTGGCTGGATGCTGAAGAACGAGTCCGTGCCGATCGTTTTCGTCAGCCCACGAGTCGCAATCAGCACGTCGTGGGACGCGGCATGGCTCGACAGCTGCTCGGTAGCGACTGCGTTGACCCCAAGTCGATCCAGTTCGCGGCGGCAACGCACGGCAAACCCTATGTGACTTCGCCGATCGAAGCGAAACGCCCGTTCAATGTCGCGCACACCAACGGCCTGGTGATGTGTGGAATCGGCAACACGCAAAGCGATCTTGTTGGAGTCGACGTTGAGAAGCTCGATCGCCGGACTGATCCCGCGCTTGCAGATCGCTATTTCTCTGAGCCGGAAGTCCTTTACTTAAAACAGTTCGAATCCGAATCAGATCGACGCAACGCGTTCCTGCGTGTCTGGACTCTGAAGGAATCCTTTATCAAAGCCATCGGAACAGGGCTGCACACACCGCTGGCAGATTTTGCCTTTGAGGATATCGATTCCGAAACGCCAACGATTCGAATGCTGAATCCGGAGCTTGACTCTGACATCGCTTGGAGCTTCTTTTCCATCCAGCCTCGCCCCGGCTTCATCGGCGCCGTCGCGGTGGGTTGCCAGACGCAACGACTTGACGTCAAAGTTCAAATGCACCGCTTCGATGATCTGATCGTCTGAAGTCAATTCTCAGATGGCATCGATTGCGTCTGGAAAATCGTTTGCGTTTGGTCGGGCCATTGAACGTGGATCCCCAGGTCGACTGAGCCGTTCGATTCGATCAATGCCATCAGCCTTTGCAGTCGAAGGATGCGCTCCGCCGTTGCCGCGACCACTTCCTTCTCTGTACGCCGGTACTCTTGCTGTTGTCGCAACAGGCGACGCTGAGCCGACGTCGCGAAATCGTAAAGGCGTTCCAGACGCTCCGCCTCGAGATCGATCCACGCCAGTCTTCGAGCGAGTTGGTTTGCCGATTCCTCCACGGCATCATTCGAGATGCCTTGCCATGGCATGTTCGAATCAAGTCTAGCTGCCACACGAAGACGACAGGAGAGCTTGCGTCCGCAGCGCACATCGAATCGCAATCCCAAGGCAACGCTCTCTTCGTCGCGCTCTTCAAGCATGACGAAGCCACGCGTTCGTCGCGGTTGGGCGGTTTCAATCGATTCGATCCAATGCTGTTGAATCTGTTCTGGCAGCACCAGCTGAAGGCTAAGTCGCGAGACACGCGGAAGCACTGGATGCGTCAAATCCCACGTTGGCATTGCATCCTGTTGATCGAATCGTAGTAACCAGGGGGCTGACTCAATTCGCGGACGAAGGTAGATCGATTGGTGGTCCTGATCGATCAGACGCCCGTGTGCGAGAGAGCTAGATGCCGGGCAATGAATCGCCTCGCTCGACCAACGAAAGGAAACGGCATTCGAAGCCATCTCAATCGATCCGACATTCAACTCGCTGCGTGTGTCGCGGATGCGCCAACTGCCGTTGATCGGAGCGGTGAGCTCCAAAGGAAGCTTGGATGGAAATTCCAACTCGAGATGTTTCGGATGGTCAAACGGGATCTCAGTGACCATCGATGTGTTACTGACATCTGACAGTTCCATTGCTGCGTTTGGCGAGAACCTGGTTTGTTGAGGCGATTCGGTAGGAAGGTCCTTGTCCTGAAAACTCGATTCATCAGGATTCGAGCCCGCGCGGACAATTTGGTTTGCGTCCGCGCGGTGGGTGGCTTTGACTTCGGGAAGGACACGTTCATTCGGAGTCGTATCGGTCAGTGCAGTTGGCAACGTCGGCATCCAGGCGTCCAGCAACAGCAAACGACTTTGATCTCCGTGAACATTTTGATCAGGATCGAATTCGGAAACACCGAACAGATCGATGGTTTGCAGGTTTGGGACTGGTGCGCCCGAGCCCCGTTCTGCAGCCACGGCGTGGGACTCCGGGATTTGTTTCGCGACTGCCGCTGAGGTTGGAGCACCTGTATCGATGTTTGCCGGCAATGTGATCGGCGCGGTTGAGGGCTTGTGGGGGCCGGTCGCCGATTTCGAACCCATTCGAATTGCTAAGACTGTGCAAACACAAAACAGCAGCGCTACAAGCAAAGCCGAGGGCCACCAAAGTCGTCGCCGAACAATTGCCGGCTCCGTCTTCCGGTTCGAATCTGTGATTTCATAGCGAGCGGGTGAGCGACCGTTCGCATCCGCTGACGTCAGTCTTTGTGAGCCTCCAGTTCC
Organism: Rubripirellula sp.; assembly: GCA_051010815.1. Classification (GTDB taxonomy): domain Bacteria; phylum Planctomycetota; class Planctomycetia; order Pirellulales; family Pirellulaceae; genus Rubripirellula. Next base: position 14,061 of record JBPCVD010000028.1, on the reverse strand, counting down.
CGATTGGCCCGGGGGAGCGACTGACCTATCGCCTGGCTGCGGAAAAGACCGAAGAGGGCCCCGAACCGCGACCAACATGGCGGCGCGAAAAGACTCGGCCAATTCCGCTGAGCGCGCCGAGGGAGAACTCTCGATGGGCAATGCGGCGAAATTCGATGCGGAGGAATCCGACGCAGAAGCATGCCGGTCACCGGCGTACAAGAGTTGGCCCTGTTGTGTGAGCGACCAATCTCGCAAGTCGATGTGAATCGCGGTGATTTGTGGACCAAGATCGGAATCCAAGAGTTTTTGACAACAAGCATCCACCACGTGGAGAGGCGGTTTGCCAAGTCGCGAGATCAGGGAGTCGAGAGTCTCGCCTTGCCCGGTTCCCGCATCTTGGGCTCCTGCTTGATCCGTTTGCAGATCCGATTCCCTCTGTTCAGGGGTCGAAGTTCCACTGTTTGCGATTAATCGCCGGGAAGCTTCGCTGGGCGAAAGTTCACCCGCTTGAACTTTCTGAAGCGTCGATTCGATGGATTGCTTCCCCGTCACATCGTCACCGCATTTGGTCAGAAGTCTCGAAAAGGACCGTGCGAAAAGCGATTGTCGCCGAAAGTTTAGCACTCGCCAGACGGCGATTCCGCAGCACCCGCAAAGTTTTCCCACCCCGATCGAGTGGAATAACCAAATGCCGGCGACGGTTTGTGCCGATAAATCCGCGTGAAGCGGTTGGTCTAGACAGCCGGGTCGTGACGGATAAATCCCGATCGCCCCGTAATTGCTGGTGAGATCCGTTTCATGAGCCAAGAGTAAGAGGGGGAAGGCTCTGCAGTACTTGGGTCGCCTTACGGCATCCTTGTGACGGGCAGAGTCTGGGAATTGAGTGGACGCGGTCCGTCTACTCAACTTCATTTTCGTGCAGTGATGACACAGGTCATCCGGCCACGTCGCCCCCGCAAATGAATGACCGGCCCATAGCCAAGCGGCCCTTGCCGCGGAGACGTTTGCGATGCACCGAATGACTCAACCAAAACTACCTATCCGGCTTGCCGCCATCATGGCGCTCGCCCTGTACGCGACGATCACGGCCTCAACCGCCGTGGCTCAAGCACCACCGGTGCCCGCCGCAGATGCAGACTACGAAGCCAGCGGTTACGTCGTACCCGCTGGGATGGTCCACCCATCGCAGTATCAGGGCGGCGTCGTGCCTGCCGGCATGACTTATCCCTCGGCATACCAAGGTCCCTCGGCATACCAAGGCGGTGTGTCGCAAGTCGGGTTCCTCGGCGGAGGCGGTTGCGATGGCAGCTGTGACGGCGGATGCAGTTCCTGCGATTCCATGGGCTATGGAGCCTACGGAGGCGGTGGTTGCGGCGGCGCCTGCGGAGGAAACTGCGGCGAATCGGGCTGCGGCATCTTCGACTCCACGTTTTGTGGGGGCGGTGGTTGCGGCTGCGGCGCCGGCAAATGTTGCCTGTCTTGCCTGAGCAAAATGTGCTTGTTCTGCCAGGGCGATGGCTGCAGTGCATGCAAATCGATGTGCTTTGGACGGATGAAGGGCGCACTTGGGCTTTGCCGCCCATATGGCGAACTCTGCGGTCTTCGCTGGTACGACTTGTCGCTGGAAGCTGTCTTCCTGGGACACAACACCGGAGTCCAAAATACCGGTGTAACGACCCTCGGCGGTCGCAATGTGAATCCAAACGCCCCCATCGTTTTGTCACTCGGTGACGCGAGCGGTGGCGACGATCTGGCTGCGGGAGCACGCATCTCGGGTGCTCTGATCTGCGGACCCGGCGGGAACGTAGAAGCGACGTACATGGGAGGAAACCATTGGAGCGATCGAGCAGAAGTCACAGATCCGAACGCGGGACTCTTCTCCTTCATTAGCTTCTTCGGTACCGATCCCGATGGTGGCTACGACGACACGGACAACTCGCTGATTCAGCGTGTGGACGTCCGAAGCGAATTCCATACCGTTGAGTTGAACTATCGTCGACGCACCATGGGGCCCTACTGCCGCTTCCAGGGCTCCTGGTTGGTAGGTTTGCGGTACTTGCAGTTCTACAACAAGCTGCAGTACTCGACTCTGGGCACGTTGAACAATGGAAACCAGCCTCGTCGATTCTTCTCGTCGAACGAGAAAATCAAGAACGACCTGTTCGGACCACAAGCCGGTTTCGACCTCTGGTGGAATATCTACGGCGGCGTCCGATTGGGCATCGAATGGAAGGGTGCCTGGGTTCAGAACGATATCGACCGCACGACGATCTACACCGCCAACTCGATTGGCCCCGGAGCGACTCCAGCAAGCATCCAGCTCACCGACCGCGACCGATTCGGTACTGTCATGAGCGAGTTTCAGATGAAATTTGTCTGGCAGTTCAATCACTCCTGGAAGTTCCGAACCGCTTACTACGCTGTCTGTGCTGACGACATTGCCTACGCTTCGGTCGACCGCAACACGATTCGAGACTTTGTGCAGGTACAGCCGATCGGCGAACCGAGGTTCCAGTTCAACACACTGACCGTCCAGGGTGTCTCCTTCGGTACCGAATACACGTGGTAGACGTGACAAAATCTATCTAAAAACGACAGAAACCCGCTCGGAAGACCACCGAGCGGGTTTTTTCGTGTTCTGATCCCAATCGAAGACTCCAAAGCACACTTTTACGTGTTTTCAAAGCTGATTGTGGATGTGGAAAACCGAAAATCCACCAAAAAGAGGGGGTAATCGACGCAATCGGTTTAATCCGATTAGCGCGATTTTGGGTGACCTTTTGGAACTTTGACTACCACAATGCGTCGGACAAGGTGCGTTTCGTTGACACCTTAAGGGGTGCAATTAGAATCGCAATCGCTTCTTGTCTACTTGCTATAGCTTGCCTAATTCGCCTGATGCGTGAATGGGCCGGTGCCGGCTGTTTGGCAAACGAAAGCGAACCTTTTGACCGATGCTAGACAATACGCCGAAAGCCAAGCAACCAGCCAGCTTGATGGATTACCATCACTTGGTACCGCTTGCTCAACCGTGACCCTGTTCATCCTTACAGACCTTTCGGACCTAGGCACTGCCTCAGGTCGTGAGTTTGGTAGAGACCCTCGATGATCAAACGAAACAAATCAATTACGAAACGTTCTGACCGCAAACGTTCGCTTCGACAGCGTAGACGCCGATTGGCGCTTCAGGGACTGGAGAGTCGTGAGTTGCTGGCGGGCGAATTCGGTGACATCGGTATCTACACCGGACCGCGAAACGTTGGAACTGTTCAGGCGAATCAAGTATTTGAGTCCGAGAACATTAGCCAAGCGGGTCAAAACGACTTTTACAACACCGCAGATTTCATCAACTTGGGAACCGGTCCCGGCCAGCTCGACACGATCGACCTGATTGGCAGTATGCGGTTCACTGCGACAAGCACCAATCCGCCGGAATTCATCACCGACCTTGACACGTTTGCCTTCGATCTACGCGCTGGTGACATCCTCGATGTTGCGACGTACGGGGCCGCTGGCGCGTACACGATTTTAGATGCCAACGGTCAGTTTTGGTACGGCGTGGATGGGCCGCAGTCCTTCGGCTATCCAGCCGACTCGCCTTTGCAGAATCAAGGTCTTGCCTCGTTCGCCCAAGTCGTGCCTGAGGATGGGCGCTACTACCTGTCACTTGCGCCGACGACGACCGAGGGCAATTATACGGCTGGACTCCGAGTCTATCGTCCGGTGGTCGAGTCGCTTCCAATCGGCAGCCAGCAGATCCTTTATGTCGATTTAGATGGTGGCTTCTATCCCCGCAGCGTCTTCTCGGATGGAACGGGTTTGCCACAACCTGGCGTGGTTCGTATCCCCGGTTTGCGAGAGTCGCTGCCGCTGCTTGGAATCAATCAGCTTGATACTGGCAGCTACAACCGCTTGATCGATCTGTCGATTGCCGAGACGCAACGGATGTTTGCCGAACTCGGCAACAGTACTAACGGCGACTATGTCAACACCGGGAACCCGGGTGACTTCGGCATCACGATTTTGAACAGTCGTGACCATGCCGATCCAGGGTTCAATCCGCTTGTCACGCGAGTGATTCTTGGTGGTACGGTCGACGACATCGAGATCGACACGATCGGTATCTCGGAGACGATCGATATCGGTAACTTCAGCATGGATGACATTGTCATCGGTGCTCTCGACTCAGTTCTGGACATCGCAACGATTCCGCCCATTGGCCCCAACGCCAGCATCGTGGAAGCGATCAGCGACTTCCTCGCGTTCCTGATCTCGCACGAGGCAGGTCACTCGTTCGGAATGCGTCACACCACGAGCGATACACAGCCGCAAAAGACGGGATCGCTTTACAACATCATGGACCAGGGTCCCGGTTCCGACTTTGAGGACACGATGGGCATCGGTCCGGACGGAATCTTCGGAACGATCGATGACGTCAATGTGGACTTCATCGACGACGTCTTTGCGCAGTCAGAAGGTCTGGACGGATTCAACTACACTCCCGGTAGCTTGTCCAACACGCTTGGAACCGGAACCATGGGCGGTGGCCTTTCAGGTCGCGTCTTCCAAGATCGCTTGGGTGATGGGTTCGGGGCAGGTGACTTGGGCCAAGCTGGCGTGCTGGTCTACGCCGACGTGAACAACAATGGCGTTCTCGATCCAAGCGAGCCGCGGCAGATCACCGGTGCCGACGGAACGTATGCTCTGGGTGCGACGCCTGGTTCCTACAACATTGTTGCGGAAGCCCCACCAAATCAGGCTCCGACCACACCGACCGTCGTCGCTGTGAACGTTTCCATTGGGTCGAACATCACGACGAACTTCGGCTTCTCTCAAATCGTTGCCGACATCACTGGGACCGTGTTTGCCGACAATGATGGCGACGGACTCCAGGACACCGGTGACATCGGCGTCGAAGGGATTTACGTCTACTTGGATCTTGATGGCGACGATCGCCCCGACCTTGGCGAGCCCGCTACGCACACTGCCGCTGACGGCACCTATTCGTTGACCTTCCCCGGTGCTGGTAACTACACCATTCGCGATGTGGTCCCCGCCGGATTCGAGCAGACGTTCCCAGTAGGTGGCGAACACAATGTCTTCTTCGACGGAATTTCGCTCAACAACAATTATGACTTCGGACTGCTTCCGTCCCAGGACTTCGGAGATGCTCCAGCATCCTATGGCACGACCACGGCTGCTGATGGTGCACGCCACGGAATCGTTCCAGGACTCGCCCTGGGAACCATCGTCGACCGTGAAGGTGAAGGCCAGCCGAGCGTCGCAGCCGACGGTGATGACGCGACCGGACTCGATGATGAAGACGGCGTCGCATTGGTTAGCCCGCTGGCACCTGGTGCTTCGGCAACCTTCGAGGTGACCGTCACCAACACCGCCAGCGGTGCGGCTTACTTGCAAGGTTTCATGGACTTCAATCAGGACGGTGATTTCACCGATCCTGGCGAGCAATTCTTGGCAGACCGACTGATCTCGTCCGGCGTGGCTGGCGAAACGATTTCAGTTCCGATCAACGTCCCGGCTGGTGCAGCTCTGGGAACGACGTACGCTCGATTCCGTATTGCTCAAGAGTCTGGATTGGGAGCCACGGGCTTCACGACTAGCGGGGAAGTGGAAGATTACACCTTCCCGATTCTGAACGCTGCTGAAATTGCGAACGACGATGAGTTTTCCGTTTCTCGCAACAGTCTCTCCAACACGTTGGATGTGTTGGCCAATGACTTCGAAACCGCAGGGAACCAACTGGCGATCGAGAGCTTGAATCTCAACGGCACCGAGGGTGTCGTCGTCAATGGTGGTGACCAACTGTTCTACACACCGCCGAATGGTTTCATCGGCCGTGACGTATTCAGCTACACCGTGGTTGATCAGTTCAACAACCGTTCGACCGCTTCGGTGGTTGTGAACGTGCTGTTCCAGTCGAACGTGCCGATCGCCCTCGATGACACCTTCGAAGTTCCAGAGGGGTCGACCAATCGACCACTCAACGTGCTCGACAACGATGTGCCTAGCATCTTCGGTGGCATCTCGATCACAAGCGTGACTGCCGGTAGTGCTGGTGGAACACTGAGCGTGGTTGGTGGTGGGCAATCGATTCGCTACACGCCGCTTCCAGGCTTCAACGGTACCGAGCAGTTTACTTACACGATCCAAGACTCAGCTGGCTCGACAAGCCAAGCACAGGTGACCGTGAATCTGCTACCAGGTTCACGCGTTGACGATGTGGTCGAGTTCACTGTTGGCGTCTTCGACGCGGTGAACACTAACACGCCCATCGACAGTGTGCAGGTCGGAGACGACTTCCTCGTTCGCGTCTCGGTTACCGATCTCCGCTTCTTTGCGAATCCTGAAGGTGTTGCCTCTGCCTTCTTGGACATGCTGTACACCGACGAGTTGGTCTCGACTCTCGACACCGACAACAATCCTGACTTCCCCTTCGATATTTCCTTCGGGCCTCTGTTCTCCGGCATCAATGTCTTCCAACAGGGTGATGCTCAGATCCCGGGTCTGATCAATGAAGTCGGCGGATTGCAGCGTATCGACGATCAGATGCAGCACGGCGGACCTGCCGAGTTGTTCACACTGCGAATGCGGGCTGTGTCGCCTGGTATCGCGGTCTTCACGGCTGATCCAGCCGATGAGCCAGTCAGCGAGACGGTTGTGCTGGGCTCCGACGTGGCGTTGACTCCTAGTCAGTTGCGACTTGGCTCGACCGACCTGACGATCCTGCCAGACTCAGACGTCTTCACCGCCGCCATCGATGATTCCTTCCCTGACGGACGTGACTCAGATGGCAACCCGATCACCAATGCTTCGGTGTCGCGAAACCGACTCGATGTGTTGAACAACGATAACCTCGGGCCTACTGGCAACGTTCGTGAGTTCGGATTGGTGACCAACCCAGCTCTGGGGAACGTGTTCATCGACGACAATGGCACCCCAGGAAACCTGAACGACGACTTCTTCAGCTACCGTGCGAATACAAACGCGAATGGTTTGGAACGATTCACTTACGTGATCGTGACGGATGACAACGTGCGTAGCACCGCGGAAGTGACGATTGCGTTGGGCAACCAAAATGCCACCGCTGATGTTGCCATCGACTTTGGATTGGTTGCTGCCGATGGCGTCACGCCAATCGATCCAGCGGGCGTCGCAGTGGGCGAGCGAATTGGCCTTCAGGTTTATGTTGAAGACCTGCGAAACAATCCAACGTTTGTGTTCGCAGGATTCCTGGATGTGCTTTACGACACAAGCATCCTGCGACCTGGCGATTTGAATCAAGGCGATGATTTCAACTTCGATGTTGTCTTCGGCCCTGAGTACTCAACGAGTGCAGGCGTCGGTACTGCAGCTCGTCCCGGAATCATTGACGAATTCGGAACGTTGTTGAACAGTGCCAACGTGCCAGACTCCGAGATTCCAAACTTGAATCCCGGTCTGCTCGCGACCATCTTCTTCGATGCGGTGAATGTTGGAACGACAAGCGTTGTTGGCTCGCCAGCTGACTCGTCGCCATTCCAAGACACGCTGCTCTACCGCGAAGATAATCCTGTCAGCACTGCTGACATACGTTACGACTCGCTTTCGATCACTGTGACCTCCAGTGGCGTTCCGCTGCAGAACTTGCTTCTGCCTCAGGACGTCAATGTTGACGGCGTGGTGAGCCCGATCGACGCACTGCTGATCATCAACGAGATGGGTCGCGTCTCGGGCGCTGAAGGTGAGAACGTTGGTGGCGTCAGTCAGTACTACACGGACGTGAATGGTGACCAGAAGATCTCGGCTCTGGATGCTCTGCAGGTCATCAATTACCTGACCCGTCAGTCGAACTCGGGTGCCTCCGGTGAGCAAGTTGTCCTGCTTTCGGATGAGAAAGAATCAACATCGACAGGTTCAGCAGACGCTGTCTTTGCCGACCTGGGTTCAGAAGAGAAAATCGTTTCGACGGGAGCTCCTACGAGCCAGGGTGGTGCCGACACGACCCCGGCCAACGGCGACGCCGGCGATGACGACGGTGACGATACCCTTGATCTGCTGGCAAGCGACGTCGACACCATCTGGAGCTAGTTCCCCGGATTCGAACTGTCCACTGGGGCCGGTTGCACTTGAAGTGCGACCGGCCCTTTTTCTTGCGCTGATCTCCGACGAACACTTTCGAGATTTCCGGAGTTTGATGAGGGGCGGTAATCCGCAGATTCGTAGCGGAGGGTGAGCGGACGTCCGTTTGGGCGGGTTGAAAGCGTCGGAATCACTGGTTTCTCGCCGCAGTTGCCCGTTCGGGACTCTAGAATTGGTATGAATCGCCTGTCGGTTGGCGACGGCCACTCGGACCTTGGATTCCCGCACATTGCGGTTGGTCCGTGACGCCAGACGGCTCATGATGGACAGATGCCGTTTGCAACGCCTTTTCCGCATGCGGTGTGAATCTTTGATCCTCACTATTCAACCCCAGAGACTCGATTGCCTTTTCAGCCTTTTGCAGTTCAGTGTTTGACCTGCGGGAGCCAACTCCGGGTCACCGATCCAGCGATCGTGGGCACCATCGCGACCTGCCCAAAATGCAGTTCGATGGTCCAAGTCGATCGTCCCGTTGGTCAGGTCGAGGTTGGTCGCTCAAGCGTTGATAGTCAGGCGATCACCGAGGAAGCGATCACCGCTGGCGAGAGCGCAGGGTTTGAACCCAGCGTCGAAGCTCAAGGTTTCTCAGGGGCTGACACGATCGCGACCGATGAGCCGGATTCATTACCGGGCGCGGTGCCTCCCGATTGGCAGAGTGACAAGACAAGGCGATCTCGACAGATCGCGCTGGTGGTTGCCTTGTCCGCATCCGGATTGCTGTTGGCATGTGCCGTGTTCGGTTGGTTCGTGCACTCGTGGGGAACGGAAGACGTTCAATCCGCTCCGATGGAAGTTGCCGAAGATTCAGCGGTCGAACCTGAGAATTCGGTCGCCGACGTCACCTCGGGCGATTCGCCTGCAACGCAAGACCCTTCACCTGACAACGTCGCGAGCTTGGAGCCGGAGAGCGACCCAGCGGAACCACTCATGGAGGCGGATCCGAGTTTGCCGGGCACGGAAGATCCGTCGCCCACGCCAGGCGATGTAGCGTCGGTGGCTGACACCGGTCCTTCCAACGTGGAAGCTTCTCCGCAGGAACCGGAATCGCCGGCCATCCCAAATGACCTGTTTCCTCAATCGGTGCTCGAACCCTTATCGAGCAATCCAATGGATGCGTTGAACTCGGCCGCGCAAGCTGCGGAGGGTCAGCCGTCTCAGGTCGATTCGGTAGATGGAAATCCAACTGCCGTCGCCGCGGATGAGGTGGATGAAGCGGATGAGGCAGTTGGCGGGATGCAAGACTTGCCACCAGAGCTGGAAAAGTACACGCGTTTCTTGTTGGGGGACGTGGCGCAGAAGGCCCCCACCCTCGACGCGCCGCCGATGATGGAAGACATCAAGGTGGACGACGCAGCAGAGGAGAAGGACAACGCCCCTGTACCGCTTCGACGCAAGACCCTGAATTTGAAAGCTGACTTGGCGATCCGGCTTGCATTAGCGTCGGATGGCTATCCGATGAGTGACTTGGTGTTGTTAATCGGTCAAGTGAGCGGCGTCCCGATTCAAATGGATTGGGTGTCGTTTGACCTGGCCGGCATTGACGTGGCGACTCGAGTTCCGACCCAAAAAGCTTGGCGCACCGCCAAGGAGATTCTCGATGATGCTGCCACGACGTTGGGCGCCGAGTTTCGAGAAGAAGAATCGCTGTTAGTTTTGACGCTGACGGATCAGACGTTCAACGAGGCGGTCGAAAACATCACCAACCTGGATGACTTTGGTGCGGGGAAAGACTCTGCACGGGAAGCGTTGAAACTGTTTCTCGCTGGTGCAGACGATGGCGATGTGCGGCAGGCGAAGCAACTCGAGGCCCTCGCGACCGAAGCACTTCGGAGAATGCGACAAATTCAGCCCAAGATGGCTGACGATCGAATGCGGCGATGGGCCTGCGTCTCCAATGATTCCGGTGCCGAGTGGTCCGCGTTGTCGGGCGGTGACGCCGGCCCGCAGATCGATTCTCCGATCGCGATCGCCGGGTTTCTTCGCCGCACGGCGCGGCTGAACCAAGCGACCTGTTTGTTCAATTGGTACGATGCGAATCGCAGAGGGGCCGTCCCGGAGCGATTGGTTCTGCCTCACGCAGGGCCGGATGCGGCCATCACTTTGGAGCGTTTGCTGACCTCCTTTGGGCTTCAGGCCCGGCAAACCGACACGGGGCATTGGTGGGTGGGAACCGAAGCCACCTACGATCGTCTCCCGATTGTGGTTTGGACGCCCCCGCTCGGGGATTCCCGCGAGCTATTCGTGCAGCGAATCCAGAAGATCATGGCGGGTGCACCGGGCGATGTTTTTCGACTGACGTTCGACACGGAAAGCGATCGAGCACTGATGCTTCTGCCTAGGTACATTGTTCGGCAGTTGCCGACGATTGCACCCACGATCGCCAAGAAGTAGATCCCTGTCGATCAGCAGAGCCGGCGAGTCAGACTGTTTCCCTCCAGCCTCAACGGTTTCATGATCAAGTCAGTCTTGTGCTTAGGCATTGTGATCGCATTCTCGTCTTGGACTTACGCTCAAACGACGATCAACCTTGCCGTACCTCCGGAGTCGCTCGACACATCGGCGATGCCCGTCCAAGTGGTTGATGCGTTTCCGCGATTGCGGGTCGATCGGCCGATCGTTTTGACCGGTGCCGGGGACGGAAGTGGTCGTCTTTTCATCGCCGGACAACGCGGCAAGATTTTCTTTGTCGATTCACAGGACCAAGACGTTGAGGAAGCCAATCTGTATGTCGACCTCTCGAAACGCATCTCCTACAAGGACCGTGAAAACGAGGAGGGTTTGTTGGGGCTAACGTTCCATCCCAACTTCAAGGAGAACGGCTACTTCTATGTCTACTACACGACTGCCCACCGACCCCACGTCTCCATCATCAGCCGGTTTTCGGCCCTGGACGAAAAACTGGGAGATGCGGATAGCGAACTGAAGCTGATGGAGATCCAGCAGCCATTTTGGAATCACAACGGAGGCACGATTAAGTTTGGTGCTGATGGCTACCTTTACATTGCGCTGGGCGACGGCGGGAAAGGAAATGATCCCCTTGGTAGCGGGCAAGATTTGAGCAAGCTGCTTGGATCGGTTCTTCGAATCGACGTGGACCAACCCTCGGGTGACCTGCCGTATTCCATTCCCGCAGACAACCCTTTTGTAGGGCGGCGAGGCGTGTGGCCAGAGATCTACGCATTCGGTATTCGCAACCTTTGGCGAATGGCGTTTGACTCTGAAACGGGCGAGCTTTGGGCGGCGGATGTGGGGCAGAATGAATGGGAGGAGATCAATCTGATCCGAGCCGGCGGGAACTATGGTTGGAGCCTTCGCGAAGGCGCGCATTCGTTTACGCTCGGCGGTGGAAAGGGATCCGGTCCGCGCGCGGATTTGATCGAGCCGCTCGTCGAGTACCCTCACACGGACGATTGGGGCAAGTCGATCACGGGCGGAGCGGTGTACCGAGGTAAAGCGACGCCGTCGCTCTACGGATACTATCTGTACGGCGATTATATCACAGGTCGTTTATGGGCGCTCAAGTACGATTCGGAGTCCAAGCAGGTCACCGAAAACCGGCCCATCGCCTGGGACAATCTTCCGGTCTTCACGTTTGGACAAACGGATGATGGTGAAGTCTTGATGAGCACGATGTCTGGCGGTGGTCGCATCTACCGATTCGCGGAAAAGTAGACCGTCCAATAGATGACTCCGTCACGTTTGAAGACAATCGACAGGCAATCGCCCTTCCATCGATGGCGTGACTGGGTCAGTCAGGAAGCTGCGCAGGGATCAATCGCACACCCGAGTTTGGCTGCTCTGCGATGCGTAGCGTATCGCGCACATGATTGTGGCAGTCGATGCAGGTAGTGGTCATCTGCAGGTACGTGAACGCGACTCCTTCGCGGTTGGTGTCCTGCGCCAACCGTTCGAGCTTGTTGCATTGTCGGCGAAACTCTGCTGCAAAATGCTCATAGACTTTGTCACGACTGCGCGGCCACTCGGCAGCTTCGCTGATCTTCTTCATTTCCTTCGCTCCCCGCGCGATTAGCGTGAAGTCTTCTGCAAGGATTCCCTCCAGCACGCGTTGGGAACTGGCAAGCTTGGCGCGCATCATGACTTCCGTCTCTTCGATCGGACTGGAAGGCGGCGGCGCGATTGCTCGGACCGGTGGATCCGCTGCATCTAGGTAAAGTGTCTTGAAAGTGCCGGCGACGAGCGCCAGCACAATGATCAGAATGGATTGTCGCTGAGTCATCGAATCTACCTCCGTGTGAGAAGGGTGCGGTTAAACACGCACCCAGTCCTTAAGCCTTGCGTGTTCGAAAATCATCTCGTGCTGAATTTGTAATTCTTGTCCCATGCCGGCGTCCGAAGCTCGCTCGTACATAGCGATCGCGATCGCAACGTCGACGTAGGCCAGACCGACGGCGTTGAAGTAGGTCCGCTCCAGAGGCGACTCGCGGCCAGGCTTCTTTCCGGTGATCAGGTCCACCAAGTTTCCGTGAACGTCACCGTCGAGAAGCTCTCCATCGCGGTACATCCGTGACAAGGTTTGAGTGCGATGCTTGACCGTTTCCCAGTCGTCGCAGACGATCTTGTCGCAAATCTTGGCGACGGCATACTCGTCTTCCCAGCCACCAACATGGCTATAGAAGGCTCCCGGTTTTACCCACTCAGCTTTCAGAAGAGGTGCTTGCGCGCTGGTTGCCGTCACGATGATGTCAGCGTCCGAGGTAGCGCGTCCCAAGTCGCTCTCGGCCATCTCGAATTCAAAGTCGGGAAGTATCTGTGACATCTCTGCCACGAACTGCTGCTCCTCTTCACGCTCCTTCGCTGCCACTCGGCAGATCTTCAGCGAAGGGACCGCTGTCTTCATCGCGATTAAGTGCATCTTGGCCTGTTCACCTGCGCCGATAAACCCGATCGACTCACTATCTTGTCTGGCCAGGTACTTTGCGGCGATCGCTCCCATCGTTCCCACACGAATGTTCGAGCAGAGGGTGCCTTCCATGAATGCAATCGGAAAGCCGTGATCGATTTCCGACAGGATGATCACCGCGGAGAGATTCTGGATGCCATGCAAAGCGGGGTTGGGTGGGAACACCGAGACCCACTTCATGCCGCAGATTCTGCGTGACTTGAAGGTGGCGGGCAGGCAGTTGATTCGCTCTTGGGTTTCATCATTGAAGATCTGAACGATCTTTTCGGGAAACAGAACGTCCCCTTGCTGATGCGCTTGGATGCCGGACTCCGCCGCCTCCATTGCCATTTGGATGTCCAAGCAACCCGCACCCAGAAGATCTTCCTGCGAAAAGTAGCGGCAACGAATCTCATGATTCGACATCGAACTCAAGCCTTTCCATTTAACGAATACTTCGGAACTGTTACCTCACCGATTTGCATTTCGTGTGCCAGGATGGCTCACAGGATTCAGGGGGCGACAGAGTGCCGCGGTGAGGTTCGTTTTCTTCGCACTCAGTCGCTTCAAAAGACCGGAGAACCGGTGATGGAAGAGACAAAGGAAAGCGATCAGATCACCCAGGGTCAAGCCCTTCATCAGCTTGATGCGTAGTCGCACGCTGCGATGTGCAAGGGAGTGTCGCTGTGTCACACTTTCGTGCGAAAACGATGGAGTGTCACGGGTTTGCGACAACCGGAAGTTGCCACGCGTGAGAAAAGACTCGCCTCGGGCAACGATCGGGCAACGATCAGATCCAACGGTGAACTAGCGACGAAGTTGGATTAGGCAACTCTCGAACGACGAGTCACGTCGAACGAATCCTGGAGAGTTGCTGCAAATCGGAATCACCCGCTCAGCAGGGTCGCGCGGCGATTAGGCAGCGGCCTGCGATTCTTTCGCGATCGGCAGTCGAATGATGAAGGCAGTTCCCCGCCCCACGGTGCTTTCCACTCGGATGCGACCCTGATGGGCATCAATGATCTCTTTACACGCAGCCA
>JBPCVD010000027.1:0-3661 GCA_051010815.1 Rubripirellula sp. | reverse complement strand
CAGCAACACGTGCGGCCGCTGACCATCAGAACTACCAGCACGTCGTGTTTTGAAGGGTTTTGCGCTCGTCACTCCAAGGATCCCACACGAAGTTCGTCGTCCACGGTTGCCGACGAACCCGTCGGCCGACGATGATTCTCAATTCTGCGGCAAGCTATGGGGGTGAGCTTACCGTACCGGAATGTCTCTGGCGACCGATTTTCGTTGGGAATGGGGGCTATAATCACTTCTGTTGGTATCCGGATCCTGCGAGAACACGTCTCAATAGGAAGTACGCTGATTCTCATTGGCAGCCGCATGCCACCGAGTAACAATGATCACTCGCTGATCCCCTCAGCCCGCCTCTGTCCGTCCGCACGACCCACCCGCGGCGGAAGCTTTCCAATGGTGCCCCTTTCCATGACGCAGTCTTTCTGTCGACGAGCTTTATCAGTCGCGTTCCTGATTTGCATTCTCGGCCCGGTCATCGCCGAATCACCCGTGGATCCTGACCAGTCGTCCACGGATTCCCAGTCGTCCACGGAATCTCAGTCGCCGACAAAGCCAACGGAGAACGGAGCGAAGAACGTCGATCAAGCAGACGCCGCTAGCGAAGGTTCCGTCGACTTCATGCGAGAGGTGCAACCGATCCTGGCCAAGCGATGTTACGCGTGCCATGGTCCGGACGAAGCGGAGGGTGGGCTTCGATTCACGGATCAAGAGTCAGCCTACGCTGAGACGGAGTCGGGCGAACGTGCGATCGTTCCTGGAGATACGGATGCCAGCGCCTTGTTGGAGCGAATCACCACCGAGGACGAGTTTGAGCAAATGCCGCCCGAGGGTGATCGACTTTCGCCCGAGGACGTCGACGTCTTGCGTCGATGGATTTCCGAAGGCGCAGCGTGGGACAAGCATTGGGCCTTTGAGCCGATGGTGCGTAGCGATGTGCCAAAGGTGGACGATCCTGTGTGGAATCAAAACCCTATTGACGCCTTCATTTATGCAGGTGCTCGCGAAGCTGGTTTGACACCCAACGCGTCAGCCGAACGAAGCGCGTTGGTTCGACGCGCGTATTACGATCTGACTGGACTTCCGCCGACGGCAGAGCAGGTGAAACAATTTGTCTTGGATTCGGATCCCCAAGCTTTCGAGAAATTGGTGGATCAACTGCTGGAGTCGCCACACTACGGTGAGCGATGGGGGCGACACTGGCTCGATCTCGTTCGTTATGCCGAGACCAACTCATTTGAACGCGATGGCGTTAAACCGAACGCTTGGAAGTATCGCGACTACGTCATCAAATCGCTGAACGATGACAAGCCGTATGACCAGTTCCTCAAGGAACAGTTGGCGGGCGATGAATTGGATGAAGTCAATGTCGAGACGTTGACGGCGACAGGTTACTACCGGCTTGGGATTTGGGATGATGAGCCGGCGGACCCGTTGCAGGCGCGGTTTGATGAAATGGACGATATCATCATGACCACCGGCCAGGCGATGCTAGGACTGACGATCAATTGTGCCCGTTGTCACGACCACAAAATCGATCCGATTCCACAGAAGGATTACTACAGCATGCTCGCGATGATGGCGGACGTGACGCGTTGGGGTTCGCGAGGCAATCAGCAAGCGAACAACCAAATCGATGTCTCCTCAAAGGAACTGTCAGGTCGGTATCAGAAAAACGATGAGCTGCAGCGTCGCTTGGAAAAGGAAACTCGCGAAATTGAGCAGAGCGGGATCGTCAAAATGTCGGCTCCTGATCAAAGAGCGACGGAAGGCCCCAAACGCGATCGTACTCGCGTCCTGAAGGCGAAACTGAAGGACAATTTGAGTGAACAGGAATGGGAACACTATCGGACCTTGCAGCATGAATTGAAAGAAGCCGTTCAGGCTGGAAAGGATCTTCCGGCTCGCGAGATGGTGATGGGGTTAGCGAAATGCGAGCCGAAGCCCGAGCAAACATTTGTGTTGTTCCGCGGAAGTCCCCATTCACCAGCAGATCCGGTTGAACCATCGTTTCCAGAAATCTTTCAATCACAGACTCCCGATGCTTCCGCCTTCAACCCGTCGGATCGTTCGGCAGGGCGACGGCGTGTGTTGGCAGAATGGATCGCTAGTCCCGACAACATGCTGACAGCCCGCGTGATGGCAAATCGTGTTTGGCAATTTCATTTTGGACGCGGAATCGTTCGCAGTAGTAACAACTTCGGCCAGTTGGGAACGCCACCAACACATCCTGAGCTTCTTGATTGGCTGGCCCATGCACTGATTGATGCAGAGTGGAAGCTCAAGCCGTTGCACCGTTTGATCATGAGTAGTCGCACCTATCAGATGTCGTCGCTGCCCCAGCAGGCTGGGATGGCGACTGACCCGAACAACGATCTGTTCTGGCGTTTCAACCCGCGGCGACTGAGTGCGGAGGAAGTTCGAGACACGATTCTTGCCGTCAACGATTCCCTCAATCGTGACCCTTATGGCCCAAGTTTTTATCCTTCGCTTTCGCGGGAGGTGCTGGCAGGTCAGTCGCGACCGGGTGCCGGTTGGGGCAACTCACCAGAGGAACAGCAGAACCGACGCAGTGTTTACATTCACGTCAAACGCTCTCTTCTGACACCCCTCCTGTCCGCCTTCGATTTTCCTGATCCCGACCTCACTTGCGAAGATCGCTTTGTCACGTTGCAACCGGGGCAAGCTCTGTCTCTGCTGAACAGTGACTTCATTCACCAACAGGCAAAACGTCTGTCGGCAGCGATCGATTCCGCGGAGATCAGTGACGAGGAAGTTGTCGGTCGCGCGATCCAATTTGTCCTGTCGCGAGAAGCGACAAAAGAGGAAGTCGTCGCTGGCGTCAAGTTGATTGAAGAATTGCAGCGGGAAAACTCAATGGAGCGTGAGCGCGCTGCCGAGTTGTACTGCTTAACCGTGATGAACTGGAACGAGTTCCTGTTTGTCGATTGAGTGTCGGTCGAACTGTTGAGCGTCTCGTCAGGCCACGATGGTTTACGTGAATCAAAGAGAAACCTAGAGAATCACGATGAAGAATCAAAGAAAGCGAATGGGTTCCTTCTGCGGACGGACTCGACGCGAGTTCCTTTGGCAGGCTGGAGGTGGGTTTGGCGCTGCGGCGCTGACATCGATGCTTTCTGAGGACGGGTTCTTTGGAACATCGGCCGATGCCAGTGAATCGAGCTTTGTCAATCCGTTGGCTGCGAAGCCTCCGCACTTTGCTCCCAAGGCAAAGTCAGTGATCTTCTTGTTCATGTACGGTGGCCCAAGTCACATCGACACCTTTGACTACAAGCCCAACATGAAGGGCATGGATGGCAAGACCGTTGATGTGAAAACGTTTGGCCGTGGCGGCCATAAAACGGGCGGGCGTATCGTGGAGCCTCGATGGGATTTCCAGCAGCACGGCGACTCGGGCAAGTGGGTCAGCTCATTGTTCCCGAACGTTGCCGAGCATGTTGATGACATCGCTTTCCTGCACTCGATGACGGCCGATTCGCCAATTCATGGTTCAGCCATGTTAATGATGAATAGCGGCAAGGTCTTGTCCGGAAATCCGGCACTCGGATCTTGGGTCAATTACGGACTTGGCAGTGTGAACGAGAATCTTCCGGGGTTCGTGGTCATGTTGGATCCGACTGGTGGCCCCATCAGCGGAGCCAAGAACTGGAGC
>JBPCVD010000026.1:0-6382 GCA_051010815.1 Rubripirellula sp. | reverse complement strand
CGGGGAAGATCAGCCCTTGGTCGCCGGGAAGCATCACGCACGAGTGCTCGATTTCATCGAGCCGCATCACCTGCTGAAGCTTCCCATTGAAGACAAGAAAGCGATCCGTCTCTTCCTGGTAGAGGCGAATCTTCATCAGGACCAGATTGCCGATGATCGCATAGTGGATTTCTGCGTCGTCGAGCGTTTGATCGGCATTGTCGACGAGTTCGGCATAGATGCCTTCCCCAGAGTCCGTGTTGTTTTCAACCTTGACCGTCAGGTCGCCACCGACGGTTTCCACAAAAACGCGGTCATCAATCGAAATGTGCGGATGGCTGCCGTAGTGGTGTTGATCCCGTGTCGTTCGAATCCAGCGAAATTCATGTTGTGGCGGGTCGCGGACCTCATGTTCACTTCGGTTGTCCAAGTACTCGATCGAGTCTGTCGACATTCGCCATTTGAACGACTTGATGTCACGTGATGTCTTGCCGACCTGAAAGACCATGTGCAACATCGGTCCGCTTCGGAAGAAGCGGACGAAACGCGTGTCTTTGTAGAAACGGTAGAGTTCGTGGAAATCGCTCTCAAAACGCTCGTTTCCGAGGACATCGAGATTCGTTTCGTGGAAGACGTTCTCGCCGAAACGATAGGCTGAGAAGACATCAGCAAGTCCGATGTCGGTCTTCAGGCCGAACTGCACGTTGTAGCCAAAGAGAAATTGGTCGCCGATGGCCACCAGGTCGCGAGGACTACAGTTGTGTTCTGTCGTGACGCGTTCGGTCGCGATCAAGACCGTCTCGATGTTGCCGAACACTTCGGCTCGCGCGTCGTTTAGCTTTGCCAAACGATCGCGTAAATCCGAAGATGCGTCCCGCAATCGATTGCGAAGGACTTCGTATGTCCCGGCTGCGAGTTGGGTGTCTGTCATGAAGGAGCGCCTTTGGGCCAGCCGGGAAGTTGCCAACGGCTGCGTTGCGAATGCTGCGTTCGAGAGATTGCAGGGTCATCTGCTGCGATGCACGCCGGGTTTCCACCGCGGACTGGATCACACCAGTCTGCGGTGGCAGCGTGACGTTGCGGCTATCCTTTGCGTCCGTTGGAGCTGGAACTGCTTTGCGTGAGCAGTCGACTTGCTTTTTCGTCCGCCACGTTCGCAGTGCCCGCCATGCTTAGCAAACTGGTGAGTTGCGTACGCACGTCGTCGGTGGTCGCGAGCCCCATCATTTTCGCGATCAGGGCCGCGATGGACAGGTCCTTGACTCCATCGGTGTCGAGGTTGAACTGCTTGATCAAGCCTGACAGTTGGTCGCGGAAATAGTCTGCGTTGCCATCAAAGAAGGTTGACTTGATATCCGTGGCAACCTTGCTGTTGTAGACGAATCGGTCGATCGCCTTGCCACCCTTCACAGCAGAGGTGATCTGCTCGAAGAATTCGCCATCGCCACCGACGATGTCGATGCGAGCTGCCCTCAATGCGTCGCCGACCACGCCCGCTTGGCTTTCCGCGATTCCACGTTGGGCATCGATTGCAGCGATTTCGACATCCTTCTCTTTATTCAATTCGAGTTTGAATTCCTCGTGTTCTTTCCCGACGCTGTCGAGTTGCTTCATCGCTTCGGCCTTCTCCGTGATGCCGGTCGCTTCGCTTTGATACTTCTCACGCGAAACGTTTGCTTCCGCCAATCCTTGCTTTTCGATGGCTTCGGCTCTTGCCTCGATGCCTTTTGCCTCGGCAACGGCTTTCTTCTGCAACACGGTCGCTTCAGCGGTGCCTTCTTTTTCCATGCTGATGGCTTTGGCTTCCTGAACTGTGGCTTCGGCAAGCCCGGAAGCTGCTGACTTCGCTGACTCGGCTTCGGCAAGCATTTTCGTAGCGGCGGTGTCCTTTTCGGCCGCGTCTTTCTTGGCCTCCGCCTCGATTCGGATCTTCTCGGCGAGCAACTCGCTAGCTTCCTTCTCGGCTTGAGCTTGGCGGGTTTGACGAATCAACTCTTCCTGTGCCTTCATCTCTGCCGCCGTGACCTGAACTTTCTTCAATCGTTCGGCGGCTGCAAATTCTTCCGTGTCCTTGATGCGTTCTTGCTCTTCGACGACGGCGCGTTCGACGGCGACACGTTCTCGAATCACTTCTTGGATGTTGCGTTTCTCCGTTTCGATCGCTTTCTCTTTTTCGACGTCGGCAACGCCAACGACTCGCAATCGCTCGGTCATTTCCAGATCGCGGTCTCGATTGACACGCTCGAGTTCGACTGCGTCGGTCTTCTCTTTGTTTCGCTGTGCGACCAAAACTTGGCGAGATTTGTTTTCCTCGGCCACGCCAATTTCTTCTTCGGTGCTAATTCGTGCACGCTCAGATTCCAAGCGTTGTTCTTCCTGAACCTTCTTGGCGGAGGCTTGCTCACGGGCGGTGATCTCTGCGATCTCGCGCTGTTGCTTTTCGACTGCCTCAACGCGTTGACGTTCCAAGGCCAGGATCGTCTCCTGAGCTTCAACGTCCTGCTTCTTGAGCGTCTTTTCTTTGTCTCGGGTGAACTGATTCTCTTTGACCTTCTCGTTGGAGGTCAGCTCAGTAATCTTCTTGATTCCCTCGGCGTCCAAAATGTTCGTTGGACTAAGCATCTCGAGCGATGTCTGCTCGAGGTAATCGATCGCGGCATCATCCAGGCGATAGCCGTTCAAATCGGTGCCGATCACCTTCAGAATCTCGTCTTTGAACTTGTCGCGTTGGTCGTACAGGTCAACAAAATCGAATTGTTTACCGACCGTCTTCAAGGCTTCGCTGAACTTCGCGTCGAAGAGTTCTCGCAACGTGTCGATTTCGCTACAGCGGCGAGCACCGATCGATTGCGCGACCTCCTTCATTTCTTCCTGCGTATTGTCGACGCGAATGAAAAAGGCAACCTTGATGTCCGCACGAATGTTGTCCTGGCAAATCAATCCTTCGCTGCCCTCGCGGCTGATCTCGAAGCTTTTCAGCGTGAGGTCCATGAATTCGTAGCGATGGAAGAGCGGCACAATGAATTTGCCGCCCGCAGTGGTCACATCGAGACCACCGAGACCAGATTTCACGATCGCTTTGTCGGGGCCAACGACGATGAAGTACTTCTTAAACGTCGTCAGTGCAGCGATACACACGACCAGGAATATGTAAAGGGTGATCATCGGCCCCGACAGCCAATTGAATTCGGCGACGATGAATGTCGGCAAGTTTAAAGCAAGGGTCACGAGTGCGTCTCCGGTTGAAGCTGAGCGACTTTGTAGATGCGTTTGTCTCTGTCAAATCCGATAATTCGGACCTCCGTGCCCTTTGGAATGTGCGGCCCGTCCGTTCTCACATTCAATAACAGTGGCGATGCGTTCGTACGAAACTTAGCTTGCCCAAACTCGTGCGTTGCCTCTGTGGTGCATATTTCACAGGTGGCTCCGACGAGTTTCTTGTGGTCGTAGGAAGGTGGGGCAACGAAGTATCCGAGCATCGGCTGCGTGACCATCTTCGTGATGATCATTGCGATGACGAAGTTGCGAATCGAGAGCAGCGTGCTCGAGACCCACTCTGGCGGTGCGTGGCGATTGATGTCGAATCCGTGCCATAATCCGTAGGACACGCCCCAAAATGCGACCGCGAAAACGCCACCCCAAAGGACGACGGGAACACGACCGAAATTTGTTGCCCGGATCGATGCCGCACCAAGCCCGTGAAGGAAATCGACATCGACATGGACGCCGTCCGGAACATCGACCGTAGGAACGTCGACCGCAAGGTCAACGTCCAAGTCAAGGCTCGGGTCGAGTTCCAAATCGGGTACGTCAAAGCCAAAATCGATCAGTCCAATCAGCGCGAAGATCGTGTAAACGACCAACAGACAAACGAGAATTGAGGCCGGCCACACGGGGCCGACAAACATTCGTTCCGCAAGTTGTATGATGGAATCGGGCACTGGAAAGGATTTCCTAGCTGGGGGGACTCTAACAGCTTAGTTTCATGGCTGAGCCATCCGGCGATTTGGGCGCGACTACTGTGCACAATTCGCGATTTTCTGGCGAAACGCCCCGTTTACTGGGGCGCAAGCCGCGTTGGCACACTCGATGGCCCGAATGCCTGCCAAGCGCACGTGTCGCCAGGTGGTGCTGCAACAATCTAGTGGATTGCATCGGCCATGAGGGCGGCACTGGTCGCATCGGTCGTGCGCTGACGTGCTGACTGGGACCGCCGCGGATCCACACTTTCGCATCGAGATGCTTGCGATCGGTGGTGCGCACCTCTTTCCGATGCTGTGCCGAGCGCCGTCAGATGATCGAGCCAATGTGCTGGCCAAACGTCCAGCGATCTGCATTTGCGACCGCGAAGTGTTGGGTCGGTAGTCTGCGTCGGACTATGCGATAGCGCGCCGGAGAAGATTGTGGGTCATGCGTTGCACCCGATCATCGGGCCCGTGGGGCCGCGACCAATGCGACCATGGCAACATATGACCCGGAGGGCTGGCAAGATCCTGGCACCACCAGATCGTGGAGGCATTGAAGACAAAATTCCGTTTCGGACCCGGGTACATGGTGGCAGCCCAATGCTGTGGATTCGTTCCACCTTGCAACGCCACGCCATTCGCTACGATCTCGAGACCGGCGATGTCCTTCGGTGGGTCCCCGTGATATTCCCAGCCGATCAAGCCTGGGATCCGATCCCCGTGCTTCATTCCGGTCCCAGCATACAGCCAGTGATCCGGCAGGGTGCACACCCAGTCGCCGCCTCCATTGACTGGATCGACATTTCGGGCCCCGATCAGGTAGCCCTCGTCGGGGCCTCGGTGAGGAAACGGACCATGTTCCCTTTCGCGAAGTTCAGCCCATTTGTAGTCACCACCGTAAGGACCGCCACGAAACAAAATGCGATCGCGACGCCCATTGGAACTCTCGCGAAAGGGGCTCACCCAGCAGACTGAGTTTCCGGAAAGAAACAGCAGGTTGACTCCGGAATCTCGCATCGTCGTGACGCTATCGAATTGCCTCGTGTCCCAGTACTCATCATGACCCACACTCAGGAACGCTTTGCATTTCAGTCCACGCTCTGGTCTTAGCATGTCGCTGTTGCTGCAGTAGGTGACGTCGTAACCATGCTTCTCTAACCAGTACGCCATGGGGTATTCGAAGCACAGCCATTCACCCGAGCCAATCGTCTGCGGATTCTCGAAGATTTGGGGATACATCCCATAGGGACGATCAAAGCTGACATCGGCCCAAGGCCCCTGGTTGCCGTCAGGATGCGTGTAGACGGAATCGCGTAGCGGCCACTGGTTATACGCTTGCCATGTGTTGTCACTGCATTGAAACAAAATGTCGGCGGGCCGATCGTCTGTCACGATAAAAACAACGTAACTCTGCCAGTATCCGTGCCCAGAACGGTCGGAGTCTGTCGTGAGTCGTCCCAGGTAAACGCCGCTGACCCAATCTTCCGGGATCGTGAGAGTGACGGCAGGCTCCCATTCGCACTCGCGAAGATGCTTGACGCCTTGCGCGGGCGTCGATTGCGTCTTGCCATCAAGAGACGCGATGGTCCGCATGAGCCGGGCGCCGCGTCCGTTGTAGTACCCCGTACGAAAGATCTCGATCTTGTACGTGGTGTCCCTTGCCGTCGATACAAACAAGTCGATTGATTCTCCGACTCCAACACTTTGTCGCGAGCAGTACCCTTCAATCGCGGAGCAGCGAATGTTCGATTTCGGTTTGGGAACATTCGAATCGGCAGACTTGGCGTCGGGCCGCGCACGCGTCAGCTGCCAATCGGTTGCGCCGTTTTGGGCGTTCTCGGAAATGATCAGGTTGTCGACGGTGTCCGCCGTTTGAGCATTGAGATTGCCTAGCACCGAGAGCGAACCGGCAGCGGCTCCAACGCCTTTCAGCAGGTTGCGGCGATTGGTTTCGTTTCGTGACGTAGCCATGGCATTTCCGAGTTATCGCGCGAATGGGGTTGGCTGGTCTTCGATCAGCAAGTATCGCGCGTCGACATTGATCCCTTCCAGCTCCGAACGTAGGCCCGAGGGCCAGACGATTTCGATTTTGTCGACTTGTTTGCACTCGCCCAAGCCGATGTCGATCACCGCTTCATCGCAGCATAGGAAACCGTCGCCTGCGGTGGTCCAATGAGTGGATCGTTGACCGTCAAACCACACAGTGGCTTTTGCGCCGACTGCACCTCGCTCGCTTTCGGTCCCGACGAATTCCAATTGAAGCCAGTGACCAGGTGACTCGGTATCGTTGCGAAGAATCGCTAGTGGGTGATCCAAATGTCCGATAGCAAGGTCTTGTCGTCCGTCGCGGTTGAAGTCCAGCGAAGCCATGGCGCGGCCGACGTAGGAGCCGGCAAAATACTCGTTCTTCCCATCGGAGTCCGCGAGTTCAAAATGGT
>JBPCVD010000025.1:0-7133 GCA_051010815.1 Rubripirellula sp. | reverse complement strand
TACCCTTGGCAACGAGTTCGTGGACAAACATCTCACGCAGACCCTCGACGGCCAGTCGAACGCGAAGGCCATCGTCGGACACGGTCGCCGACTGAATCACAAGCGACCGTTTCTGTATTTCATCACTGCCATAGCTTGAGTGGTACAGGTAGGTGTGGCTACTCATCCGGTAGGAGTCAATGTTGGCAGCCCGACCGACATCGACCGGCATCGTGAACACCAGCTCAAAGCCGTCGGGCATGGCTCGCATCTCGCGAATTTCAAAGGGCGTCTTCCCCGTCCAAACCAGACGTTGCAACCCATAACTGGCAGCCCCCAAGCTGCTCCAACCACGATTGGTCAGGCCGACGAACATGCTTCCATCGTCGCCTTGCACCATCCGCAACACGGCGGATGCAAATCCGAGTCGAAACGGAAAGCATGCCCCTTGGTACTCTCCGTTCACTTTTTCAAGGAACACTCGGTTCACGCCAGCCTGCGTGAACTCGCCCACAAACAATTGTCCTGCGAAGGGACCGAATTTTCCGCCGCTCGCATCCAGCATGATATCGGTCGCGGACTGCCCCACCTTCTTGTACGGAAACCAAACTGCCGGCGGCTTGAGTTGCTTGAACCTTCGCACAGCCTGTGGGACCGGCAGTCCGCCCGGCACTTCGCGAATTTCAGCAAACGGGGAGCCAGGCTGATTCATTGACGCCAGCGCTTCGGCATGATGAAAGAACGCACCTTCGCGCATCTGGTGAAGCGAATTCGTCGCGACCCAATTCCCTTGTTGGTCGGTATAGAACATGTCGCCAACCGCGTTGGCGCCGATACCAGATGGTGAACGCATCCCGGCGCACACTGGCAGAAGCTCTCCTGCAGGCGTCAACTTCATCCCCCAGCCGCGCCAACGACCCTGCCGATAGCCCAACGCTGCATCAGGCACGACGCGTTCAAGCTGATCCCCCTTCAGTCCCATGCCGATATTGAGGGTCACCCATAAGTTGCCGTCTCCATCGAGCTTGGGACCATAGGCATACTCGTGGTAGTGGCCCGTGACGCCCCAGCCCTTCGCAGCCGTCAGATACTCGTCCGCAACGTCGTCGCCGTTCGAGTCTCGCAACCGAGTCAATTCGCTTCGCTGCGCGGTGTAGAGCGATCCCTCGTGATGCAACAATCCAAGCGGTTCGTGCAATGCACCTGCGAACTTGTGAAATGTCACCCCTTGGGGTGGATCATCGTAGACGCCGTCCAAGAACCAAACTTCTCCCTTTCGGATGGCGACTGCCAAACGCCGATCCGGTAAAAACGCCATTCCGCTGATCTCGAGCGGCAATCCGTCTGGCGCGGGTTTCCAATGCTTGGATCGCGACTCCGTTGGAGACTTTGCCGCCGCCACCGATACGATTCGATAGTAAGCATCTTCGCTTTGCTCCGACCTGCTCTCCGGACATCGCGCTCCATGCAAGCACAAGGCAACCAGCAAGACCGCCACTCGCTCTCGACTCACCATGAGTACTCCACCGTTATCTCTTGAGGCTCGTTCGTCGCAAATGAAATCACCCATTGTTTCGTCGCGCCGTTCTCCCACAAATCCCCGGTGACATCGGATGGCAGGACATCGGCCGGCAGAATGACGCTTGCCGTCAACCCGTCTCCGACGACCGTTTGCGGATCGGTTCGCTGCAAGTCCTTTGCTTCATGGACGCGCCACCATAGTTTCGAGGACGTTTTCCCCGGCCGGATCACCCAAGTTCGACGCAGTTTTTGTCCGGTCAATCCCTCGATGCGATCCTCGATTTGGGTCTCGCCAAATCGATACAGCAAGGTCGGTACTCCCCCCTGATCCAAGCGATAGCCTTCGAATCGATAACCAAGGGATTCTGCCGACCGGTCTGGCCAGGATGATTTGGGTTCATGATCCGCCAAGAACGGCACGCCCCTGGGAAACATCATCGCCGAGTCACCCAACGGATCAGCGGGCGGTGTAAAACGCTCGAACCATGTGCCTCGTGCGTCCAAGAACCGACCCTTCCACCCGACTGCAAGCTCCATCCGCTCTGCGTCAAACGCGTAATGAATGCCGGCGGGAAAACCAACGGCGATGGCATGCGTCCCTGCCTCGCGCATGAACGATCGCAGGACGATCGGCCGTTCGATGGGTGACAATTCGTAGTTCTGAGAGCGGACCTTCGCGATCTTCTCGGGCAAGGGCTGGTTAGGCCGGTCCTTCAAGTACGCCCAGATGGATGCGATCTGATCTTTCACATGACCGTCTAGCAAGTCTTTTCGGTTGCTTTTGCCATCCGGGAAAAACGTGGGCATTCGTGTGCGGTGCTTTATCGCGCCCGGATTCAACACAAAGTCGTAAAACCACCGTGGTCGAACACGCTCAGTGATTCCGTCCAGATCGATTCCGACGACCCCCGGCAAAGCGTCGCCACCAAACAGATGACACTCAACACACCCGGTACCAATCAACTGACGGCCAACGGACGCAAACGCTTCATCGCTTTTCGCTTCACCGCCCTTGCTTTCGACGCCCTTGCTTTCGACGCCCTTCGGTTCGACACCCTTCGGTTCGACACCGAAGACCTGTTCTTCCATCGCGTCTGACGCGGCATCCGCGTTTGGAAGTTGTGAGATCAGAGTCTGAACGGCGTCACGATGGTAGGTCGGCATGCGAGCCTTCATGTAAGTGCGGTACTTCGGCGTCCGCGGATCAAAAACTGTCGCCAGTGATTTCGATACCAATTTTCCCCCAACGCCTGACAAAGGAGGCGGCAGACGCCCCTCGTCGCCAAGGTCCACATGCCCAACCGTCTCAAAATAGGGCTTGCGATTCCTCCCAATACCACCGAGCGTCTCCATCTGCCCGCTCGCTTCAAGATATACCTGACGCTGATGACAGGCGTAGCAATTCAGTTGCAGCATCCGTAAATGCACATTGCGCGATGCCGTCGTATTCGCTTCCTGACTCAAAAGTTGCAGCGCCCTGCGGATCGCGCTGACTTGATGATCATCGAGTGCATAGCGCGGCATCATGGGACTTGGCCCGTTGATACAACTGGTCGCAGCCCCTGGATTGAGGTCAGCGAGAGCCTTCCCCACAGGCACGGTTTCCGAGTCATCGCGTTGAGTTGAATCGAGCGTCGAATGGCAACTCGCGCACCCTCGTTTTCGAAACTCAACCCGTCCGCGCGATACCAAACTCCCATGCGCGTTCGCCTCGCCAACCACCTCGGAAATGGTGGGTTCAGGAATGAAGTAGGCGGCGAGATCGGCCGCTTCGGAAGGCATCAAACGCAACGATGGCATTCGGGCATCGCTTCGAGTCTTCGCGGGATCGAGCAAGAACATTGCCAGCGATCGACGGTTGTACTTGCCTTCCAAATCATGGTGCGGAACGGACGGAACACGACGGGCAGCTCGCGAGAGACCAAGATCCATCAGTTCCTCGGGATCCAACTGCTCGATCATTTGATCGATGGCGGAGGGCGCAGATTCGACCGTCTCGTAATCTGCATCCGGCTCGTGACAGGCCACGCACCCGACAGTGTGATACAGATCCCGTCCGCGTTTCGAGTCACCGCGAGTCCAAAACTCGTGAATGACCGGAACCGCGCCGGTTCCTTTGACCAGTGGGAATGGACGTTGCTGTGACTGGAGAAAGGCTGCGATCGCTTGCGTTGCCTGCTCACGCTCCGAATCGGAAACGCCATGCCACACGTCGGGCATCGTTGTACCCGGTTTGATCGCGTGAGCATCCGAGACGTATTCTCGAAGCCAATCCTGCTGAATTCGAAGCCCAGCCCCGTCAAGCTTCGGCCCGAGTTTCGGCTGCAAATCGGGTTCGTCGGACGAGTGGCATGCTACGCAACTCAACTCACTGATCAACAGCGTTCCAGCATCTCTATCACTCAGATCGCCGTGACGTGCGAAACGCTCGTACCCGCTTACGAACGCGGGCACTGTTTCAACCGCCCAGCTTGATTCCAAACGGAACACCACGCAAAGCGAAACGAGAAGACAGAGAATCCATTGCAAGATTCGACAAAGAAGCATCGTCTTCGGAGGGAGTGGGTGGGGCGAAACGGTGGGCGACTCACATTCTAGTCCGTCCTCTCCAAAGAAAGGACGTTCAACTCACAACAAACTCAGCTCACCCGTGATCGCGTCGATTCGGCTCGTCAGGTCAGGGCCAATCGCGATACACGTTCGCGTGGGAACTCCATGAAATTCCGTTTTCCCACTGTCCGTAATCAAATGCGTCTCCAGCCCGGCCTCGCTCGCCTGCTCGTAAACCGCCATCAACTCCTCCTCGCTATCCACGCGACAACAAACCTTCGCAAAAGCGCCCGACAGCCAAGCTCTGGCAGGTGCTTCGAAATCTTCAATCGACAACTCGCCTCGCTCCCGCAAGCGATGACAGAGGAACGACATCGACGCATGTGCCCCTTGCGCGATCTGCTTGCCTCGTCGCATTTTCAAATCGTGTCGCATCACGATCACTTGCTTGTAGATCGTCGGTTGATTCATTCGCGAATTCGTGCCATGCCAATTCAAAATACAGACTGCAGTAGAGACGCACTAACGCACGACGGGTTTGCAATCCCTTTATCAAGGGACCGCGTGTAACCCAGATCAGCGGCTACCCTTCGCCGTTGTCAGATAGCTCGCGGCGGAGGGCCTCAAATTCCTCAACTCCTCGCCAAGCAATTTGTTGCAATTGTTCTCGATCGCTCTTAGATAGCTGCAAGGTAATCGGTTTGCCATCGCGATCTTTACTTCGATCTTTGTTGTTGAAGTAACGAATGTCCGTCACTGATTCCACCGGTAACCCCTCTGGCGACTTCCCAAAGATCGCGGCGTACAACGAACAGGCAGTCAAGTACGCCATCGTCTGATTCAGATGTGCATCGTTGACGAACCGCAACGTCAAGTCGGGGCGTGCTTGCTGACACCGCAGTCCAACCCAGGACATTGGCGCAACGGTCGCATCGACTTGATTGGCCAGCGCCGCAATTGCCTTTGCCTTGGACAGCACACTTTGCTCGTCGGGAGTCCCTTCGATCGGCTGGGCATTTTGAGTGGTCGGTGTCGTTTCATACAGCACAACTCGTGCACCGGCCTCCTGTGCGAGCGCGGCGAACCGCGGCGCGTATTGCGCGTACAAAGATTCCTCACCCTCAAGGTCATCGCGATACGACTGCAGCACCACGACATCCCACTTGATGCGACCCGACTCCAATTCTTTCAAGAGTTGTTGATGCCGCTTGAGGGCCGCCGGCGCGTAGCGATCTTCCGCGTTTGCCTTGACAGCTTTCTGCAAGGTTTTCACGGTCCTCTCTTGCCGTTCGCGTGTCAACGATTGGCGGTCAACAATGTTTCCAGTTCCCAGTCGCCAATGGTCCGCGAGCGTTCGGCCACCATAAATCACCGTTTGGAATTTGAATACCAAGTCGGGATCACCTGCCTCCGCTAATTGTTTGACCACCTCTGCGAGGTTGTGGCGCGCGGTGTAACTGTTTCCAACGAACAAGACGTTCAGTGTTTTCGTGCGAGGCTTTTCTTCTGTCGAAGCCTCAACGTCAGCAAAGGTCGCCAGAGGAAAGCACGCGACGAGGATCAGGTGAGTAAAAACGGTACGCATGAACGGTCTCTTGATTGGATGCGAGTGCGTGGACTGGCCTCAAAGGCTACTCCCAGATTTTACTCACCTTTCCCGCTCCGTAGGATTCTGGAATCGCCCATTCCACACCGTCTGTCATCACTTCACGATGCATGGACCGCGATCGTTCCTGCAATCGTTGCAGCACCTCCGGATGGGTCCCTGCTACGTCATTCCGTTGATTCAAATCAGCCGACAAGTCGTACAACTGAAACGCAACCGGCTCACTGGCGCGAATCGCAGGCATGTCCTTCGCGATCAAAGCGTGCGTTTTCGGTCGTGTCGCATCATTCGTATTTGCGATCAGGGACCAATTGCCGTCGCGAATCGCCAGCGAAGGATTCAGTCGATAAAAGAACCAATACAAAGGCTTTTCACGCTTCAATTCGTCTGCATCACCCTTCAATAGTGGCAGCAGACTGACCCCGTCCAACTCACGGTCCTGCGGAGTTTCGATTCCTGCAATTTCACACACGGTGGGCAAATAGTCCACACCGCAAACGGGCGCAGCGCACTCCGAACCAGCCTCGATTTTCCCCGGCCAACGAAAGATGCCCGGTACTCGATGACCGCCTTCCCAAACGTTGGACTTCTTTCCCCGCAGCCCGACCGAAGAGAACGCGTTCAGAGGACCATTATCGGAAGTGAAGAAAATCACCGTGTCCTGGCTGATTCCCATTTGATCGACCTTCGCCAATAGTCGCCCAATGGCCTCATCGACGTTGTGAATGTTCGCAAAATAGGTCGCCTGTTTCTTGGTGAGATCAGGAAACCGACGTTGGTACTTTTCTACCAATTCAGGCGGAGATGCGATCGGCGTGTGGGGCTCGTGAAACCACACGCAAGCAAAGAAGGGATCTTCGGAATCGGTTCCCGACTCCTCCAACCATTGAATTGTTTCGTCCACGACGATCTGGCATGAGTACCCCTCGATCTCCCCGACAGCCTGACCATTGCGGACAAAGTTATTGGGGTTTCGGTGACTCGGAGATGCGTTGTTGTCCGTCCCCAGTGAGTAGTCGAATCCCTGGTCTGAAGGTTGAGGCTGATCCGATTCCAATCGTGACAGATGCCACTTACCGAAGTGACCTGTCCGATAGCCATTCGCTTGAAGCAATTCCGCAACCGTCACCTCGTCATCCCGTAGATGCATGACGTGTCCTGCGGGAAGGTAGCTGTAGATTCCAACGCGCGATGGCGTGCGTCCCGTCAGCAAGCCCGCGCGGGAGGGCGAGCAATTTGGCGCAGCCGAATGGCAATCGGTGAACTTCATGCCTTCGTCGGCTAATCCATCAATGTTCGGCGTTTGAATCTGGCTGCCAAAACATGCCACGTCCGTCCAACCCGCGTCATCCAACAGCAAGACCAAGAAGTTCGGCTTGGCTGCCTCGGTTTGCGACGCGATGGCGATCCAACCAACGGCCGACAAACACCACAAGATACGTTTGAAGGAAAAACTCATTTCGGCTTTGCTCGTCAG
>JBPCVD010000024.1:0-7848 GCA_051010815.1 Rubripirellula sp. | reverse complement strand
ATCTAAAGCAGCTGGAAGCGTTCCGTGAAGCTTATCGCGAAGGCTGCAACAACCTGCGGGTCGATTACGTTCCGTTGGACACCAGCATGCCGTTCGATAAAGCGCTGACGGAATATTTGATTCAACGGCAAAGTCGTTTTTAGCCTCCGCCCCGCCAGCGGAATTTGCGCGTACGAGCGGCGTTGCGACGGACGTCTCGATCCGAATCCATTGAACTCTCATCCCTGCAATTGATCCTTGACGTTTCTCAATGCAACATTGCTGTTTGGTTTGGCAGCAACGGCCATCCCGGTCGTATTGCATTTGATCGCGCGGCAGGAACCACGCAAGGTTATCTTCCCATCCGTCCAATTTCTGACAAAACGTTTCGAATCGAATCGGAGTCGCGTACGCGTGAGGCGTTGGTGGCTGCTGGCGCTCCGGATACTCGCCGTCGGACTATTGGCAATCGCGCTGGCACGCCCAGCGATCCACCAGTCGCTCTCCATCACTTGGTTAACCATCGGCCTGATTGCCGCAGTGGGAACGGCACTGCTGGTGATGGCGTCGGTCGCCTTGTCGAAAGGTGAGTCTCGCGGCACTGCCTACGGACTCGGTGGGGCAGCGGCAGTCGCGTTGTTGGCCGCTCTCACCTGGGGTGCCTACGCCTACGCATCGGGCCCAACCTTAGCGGTCGACAGCATCGAACCCGTTGCGATCGCGATCGTCTTGGACAATTCGCCGACGTCGGCTTGGAAGACCGCGGATGACGATCGCATCGTTCGCATGAAAGATGTCGCGACCTGGATGGTCACGCGATTACCACGCACCAGTCGCATAGCGGTGCTTGATCGCTCGGCCCAAGTCGCTTCCTTTTCACTCGACACATCCAACGCGGTGGCAAAGATTGAACAATTGCGCCCATTGGAAGTCACGCAGTCGATCGCATCCCGGTTGGACGCCGCCGCGCGGCTGGTCCGCACAAGCGACCTCCCGAATCGGCAAATTCTGCTGGTCACCGATCTCTCCGATGCAACCTGGTCGGATGCTTTGAATGACAGCGGATTGGCCGCCTTGCTTAGCGAGTCTCCCTCGATTTCATTGACGCTTTTCGACACGGGGGACTTTGACGGATCCAATCGTTCGTTGAGCATCCCTCGATTTGCGGACGACACGCCACCGCGTGGCACGCCGATCTCCGTTTCAACGACGCTCGCGTTTGCTTCGCCCGTTGCGGGGGAAAGCGATTCGGTGACCGCGGAACTTCAAATGTATGCCGAGGACCCTTCGCTTCCCGTTATCCGCGACGGCATTGTCAATCGCCCTCGGTTGCGAAGCGTCGATCGTACAAGCGTGCGTGTCGCAGCAGGGGGCTCCAGCGAATTGCTTCTCACCATTCCGTCGCTGGACATCGGCTCCCATCACGGCCAGATCCGTCTGGTCGGTGACGACGGGATGGCACTCGACGACGTACGGTACTTTACTCTCGAGGTTCTGGCGCCATCTTCGGTGCTGCTGGTATGCGATGACCCCGACGAAGCTCGCGTGATCACGCAGACCATGCTCGCCAGTCCGGGTCTGACCGATGAAGAGGACGCTGAATTTCAGGTCGAACGCATTACGTTCGCCGATCTCTCGGTCGTCAGACTCGCGGATTTTGATTCCGTGTTGCTACTGAACCCACCGGGCGCGGTACTACGCGACGACTTGCTCACCGAGTACCTCGAAGAGGGTGGTGGCGTCTATGTCTCGCTTGGTCCCAACGTGAACGAGGAAAGCCTGGACTCTGGGTTCGTGCCGGCGCTGGTGCGACGTTGGCGAAGTCCAGCACCGGGAACGTTCCTTCAAATCGTGGCCGCAAATCATCCTGTCACTCAGGCGGTCGCTGCAAATACCCCGTGGAGTGATTTTCGCGTTCAGCAGTACTGGCAACTCAAACCCTTACCCGAAGATTCGGTACTGGCTCGCTACGCGGGAACGGACCACGCGGCGTTGACCTCACGTCTGGTCCCTTCCGAATCGGGTGGCCCGGCAGGTCGTGTGCTTGTCCTCAGCACGCCCATTCCCGCCTTATCGGCTGGCACCCGAGGCTGGAACGATCTCTTCGGGACGGATCCCTGGCCCGCTTGGTTACTGACGAGAGAAAGCGTCGAATACCTGACGCGTCGCGGCAGTGGCGACGCAATGTTCCTGGCTGGCAGTCCCAAGGTGATCCCCATTCCAGAAACAGAAGCATCCGTCGAAAAGGACTCGCCTGCGGGCGACCGATCGCTCAGGATTCAAGTCTTCCCGCCCGGGGACGCATCGCCTGTTCCGATCAACGTCCCAGACAACGCGAAGCAAGTCACCGTGACCGACACGTCACGAGCAGGCACGTATTGGTTGAGAGGCTTGCAGGCTGGTGCGGGTTTCTCGGCCAACCTTTCGCCCGATGCGATTTCTTTATCACGAATTGATTCGGGACAACTCGATCAGATTTTTGGCCCAGGTGGTTACAGCTTGGCGACCGATCGGGACGGCATCGAGTTTGCTGAGAACCAAGCGACTCAGAGAGTCTCCCTACATTCGCCCGCGATCCTGCTGGCCTTGGCGATTTTCCTACTCGAGCAGGTTCTCAGCAATCGATTTTATCGGGCACGATCTCCCGCTCCGGCGTGAAATCGCGCTCAAAAACGTCCCCAATTTACGAGCGCCACGTTCTCAAACCGATTTTTCCGAGAAAGTTAGACAAATCGACCGCGATCGCGCATCCTGAGAGAGTGATGTCGGAACCAAACACATTCGCCGTTCAGGTTCGCTTGCTAGCGGACCGTATCTCTGAGAGCAGTGGAACTGCGCTCTCTGGCCTGTACGACCTCACGGCTCATCGTCTCGTTCGATATTCGGCAACGATCACGAGGAATCAGCACGATGCCGAGGACGCGGTCCAGTCGGCACTCGTCAAGGTCGCCGTTCACCCTGAACTCCTCTGTCGTTCCTCGCAGCCCTGGCCCTATCTGCTGCGAATGGTACGGAACGAGTCGCTCGTGATCTTGCGGCGCAAGCAGCGGTGGTCGCTG
This sequence comes from Rubripirellula sp., assembly GCA_051010815.1. Taxonomy (GTDB): domain Bacteria; phylum Planctomycetota; class Planctomycetia; order Pirellulales; family Pirellulaceae; genus Rubripirellula. The sequence goes on along the minus strand of JBPCVD010000024.1, from coordinate 4,810 downwards.
GTGGGCAACCTTTCCGATTTGCTCACCCGTCGCAATGTGGACGAGCTCGATCAAGAGGATACGCATCGCGCCGTTTGGACGGCGTTGCGGACACTGCCGACCGATCAAAGTGAAGTGGTTGTCTTAAAGATCTGGGAGGAAATGAAGTTCGTCGAGATCGGACAGATTCTTGAAATCTCACCGTCGACAGCCGCAAGCCGATACCGGTACGCGATGGAAAAGCTCGAAGAAAAGCTTCGAGTGAACCGCGACGAGGAGGTGTTCAGTGAGTGATTCATTTCCTATGGATGCGTCGAATTCCAAGCGGCAGATCGAGTCAGTGATTCGTGCGGCGCGAAACTACGTTCGCCCCTCTGACGAATTGCGTCCTCGCACGTTGGACGCCGCGCGAGAGCGATGCGGTGATCGCCGGGCGGAACAGAAGCTTGGTGGCTTTGCGACGGCAGTCCTCTTGCTACTCACACTTGCCACGCCCGCGATCCGGTACGCGGATGCCCTGCGATCGATTCAGTGGAGTCCGACGGCGGCGGATGTACAACAGCGAGCCGCTGAATTCGGTTCCGAACGGGAGATCGGTCCCAACTGGGCCATGACCGAAGCTTTTTCTCAATTGCGCCGCGTTCAAGCTGACCGACTGGGTCACGCTTATCGCTCATTGCGTTAACGAAATTTTCTTAGACAAATTTCGGCGCCCCGCGCATCTCTCGGGTGTTAGCAGGCCAGATACAAAGCGAATGAACAATTCATTCGCAAGGTACGGCCCACCACGAGTCTTTCGCTAGGAAGCTCGTTGTCTCCTCTGCACGCCTTTCCTCCACGGCTTCGGATGACAGATCCTTCCCTTCAACGTGTCTTGGAATTCAACCAAGAACTCTCATCGTTGTCGTCGGCAGGTGTCCCACTGGACCTTGGTATCCCGGGAACACACGATGACCTCGTACTTCAACTGGAGCAGTACGGCACTGTGATGACAACGCAGTGCGGTCGCGGAAGGTCGGTCGACCAAACGCTCACGGACAGCTCCGAATTGAACCCTACCTATCGCGCAGCCGCCTGGGCGTGGCTTCACTGCGATGATCCCTCCATTGTGCTCGACGGAATTTCGACTCCCGCCGAGACTCGCAGTCAGTTCGGGCGCAGCGTGGGTCGGACACTTCTCTATCCGATGATCATCCTGTCTCTCGCGTACATCGGATTTCTGTACTTGTGTAGTGTCGTCGCACCGCAGATCGAAGCGATCTACACGCAGCTTTGGCGACCACCCAGCACAAGCCTTGCGTTCCTGATCGCCGCTCGTGATTCGATGCCGATCTGGGGGCCAATTCTGCCGCTGGTTTTGGTCGCTGGATTGATCTGGTGGAGAAATCGGGCACGCGATTCAACGTGGAATTGGATTCCCGGTAGTTCTCGCTACTTTGGGGCCGTCCGCGATGCCAACATCGCGCGACAGCTCGCGATCTTGCTCGAAAGTGGATGCTCGCTGGAAGATTCGATTCGATTGGTCGATCAATTGCCCGTCAAAAAACTGATCGCGAATCAGAGCTCCGGTGAAGCTTTGACGAAAGAGGGAAGTGGCACGGGGGCTCTGCTTCATTGGGCGGTCACCGGTGACGTTGGCGACGAACCGCTGCCCCGAGTGCTTCGGTTCGTGGAACAGACTTATCGCCGAACGGCTCAGCGGCAACAAACTGTCTGGGAACTCGTTACACCGACGATTTGCGGCGTCCTGCTGGGTGGGGCCTTCGTACTCGGATACGGCCTCAGTCTATTTTTGCCGGTGGTACAAATGCTCAAAGACGTCTCGATGCCGGGGGGCGTGTAAAAGCGATGCCAACGTACAACTATCAGGCCACGAATGTTGATGGCGAATCCGTCTCGGACCAATTCCAAGCCGAGACAGTCGCTGCGGCTTTGCAGTTCTTAGAGTCGCAGGGACTCGAGGTCCAATCCATCAGCCAGCTGAACGTCGATCCGACGTCGCAGAATCTAAGTGTGGCGTCGCCGAATCTATCTTACGACCAACCCGGTTTGGAAAGTCACTTCGAATCGGCGCTGCAACGTCGCGACGTACTGATACCGGCGCTCACGGCACTGGCCGATGACATGCCAGTGGGTCGGCCGCGAACGGAAATGAGAAACGTTGTCACGGCGCTTCAAGAGGCGAAATCGACGAATGAACTGAGGCGTAGCGATGTCGTGATGCAGTGGCTTCCGTTGCTTTCGTCCGGATTCTCCTCCGAGACAACGACACAGCAACTCGGTGACCTGATCGCCCATGCCTCTCGGGAAAGCGAGAACCGCCGGCAGCGACGACGACTACTCGCCTATCCGATTGCGGTCGCTCTCGTTGCATTCGTCGTGGTCGCCCTCATCAGTGCGATGGTCGTCCCAGTTTTCAGCGGCATGTTTCGAGAGTTTGGACTGCGTTTGCCTGCGACCACTCGTATTGTGGTCTTCGTTGGCGAACAGTTGCGCGATCACCCCTTCAAGTTCTTTGGCTCCATTGCATTGGTGACGATTGCTGTCTACGGACTGGTGCGATGGTGGCTGCGACTGGCGCTGACCACACGCATTTTTGGAATGTTCACCTCTGGGAATTCATCCAACGTGAGTGCCATGTCGAGCCTGACGGGCAGATTGGCTGAACTGCTCAGCATCGGAATCTCAATACCTGACGCCTTGTGGATCGCCGGTCAGGGTTGCCGTCATCACCATTTTCAGTTGGTGGCCCAACAACTCGCCCGTGACGCCCACGTGGGCCGCGTGTCTGATTCGCCCGTCGCTCATAACTTGCCCGCCAACGTGCTTGCTGCGATCCAAGGAACCGACGGTACGCCCAATGTACCGCTGCTTCGCGAGCTTGCCACGATGTACGGCGAGCGGGTCACTGAACGTGTGGACTGGTCAACCAGCGTCGTCGCACAATTCGCAATCATCGCCATTGGGATCTCCGTCGGCTTTGTGGTCATCGCCTTATTCGCACCTCTTGTCAGCCTCGTCAGCGGTCTCTCATAACCGACACTCATATGGTCTCCCTCGATCTTCATCTACCGACGATCAATTCGTGGCTTGAACGCCGCGGCCCCATGTGGCGTGTAGCGACTTGGTGGCCGAGTGACACTCGCGGCGCGATGCAGCGTTCTTTGCTGCACTTGCTTCGTGTGGCACATGCTGAACAACTGGATGTCGAACCTCTCGTTGCCAATTTGGCTGAGGAACATCGTGGCGTCTATCGACGTCGACTCCGACGACTAGCCGCACGTCTCAAGGAGGGCACCTCGCTGGTCGATGCGCTCGAACAGACTCCTGACGCATTGTCGGATGAGTCGGTTCTTGCAATTCGATTCGCGACTCAAACGGGGACGCTGACACCGACCTATGACAACTTGTTGGATCACTTTGAAATCACGTCGGGACTTGCCCGCATCAAGGTTCGACAGGCCCTGATCTACTTCGTGATCACTTCGTTGGTCCTGCTCGTGGCGATTGGCTTTTTGATGACATTCATCGTCCCGATGCTTCAGCAGATGCGTGAAGAATTCGGCATGCAAAGTTCCTACCATGGATTCCCTTGGACCTTTGACTTTCTGATCGCCGTATCGAATCACTTTACAGATTACTTCCCTCTGTGGCTGCTATTGATTCTAAGTGTGGCCTGGTTGGCTTGGTCAGCGCCCTCGCGAAGATTCTTTCGTCGTGTTTTCGCGGCACGTTGGTCGCGCGGCGTCGCGGAGAAGCGGAAAAGCGAGATCCTTGACCTACTATCCATCGCTGTGCAAGCGGGGCGGCCGTTGCCAGCAGCAATCTCGACTCTCGCCCGCTACCACTTTGATCAGTCCGTTCGCAACAAACTGCTTTTTGCCCGCAATGAAATCGAACATGGAACCGACGCTTGGCAGTCGTTGGCCGACGCCAAACTACTGACTCATGCGGAATCCAAGGCCCTAAATGATGCATCCTCGACCGAGTCTCGCGCCTGGACGATGCGTCGCCTGGCCGATGCCAAGCGACGGACTGTCGCTCGGCGAGCCGATGACCTCGCGTCGCTCGCGCAACCTGCCGTCACATTGGTGTTGGCCTTCGTCGTCCTGTTGGTCGCCAGCGCGATGATCGGCTTCCTGACCCACCTCATTCAGTGGCTTGCGTGATGCGGAGACTCGCTATGAAAACCAAATGTCGTCGAAACGGATTCACGCTCACCGAGTTGATGGTCGCATCACTGTTGCTCGTTAGCCTGATGACCATCGTCGCACCGCTCACCATTCGCAGCACGCAGTTGTGGCGTGACACCCGTCATCAGCAACTGGCATTGGATGAGCTTTCCAACCAAATCGAATACCTATCGACCTTGAGCGATGCGGATCGCGAACAGGGAATCGCGGCCTTGGAGCCATCTCCGGAGTTTCTAACAGCTTTGCCTACCGCTGAACTGCATGGCAGAACCGAAACGGACAAAGACGGCCAGAAGCTCGTGCTAGAGATGAAATGGAATCGACGCCCTGGCCAGCCACGAACCGTCTCACTCATTGAGTGGCTATCCCCGGATCCGACCGCACCATCAGCATCGGAGCAAATCGAATGAAGTCTCGAAGTGGATACACGCTGATCGAATTGGCGGTCTCAATGACGGCCGGAGTTACGATTCTAGTGATGACCGTCGGATTGCTTCAGCAATCGATGTCGCTCGCCAAAACAGAGAAGCGAAGAGCCGACCAGCAACGGAGAGCCAATCGTCTCGCGATCACCTTCCGGCGCGACGTCCATCAGGCGTTGAGCGCCGAGATCGCCTCTCCCCAACAAATCGAATTAC
>JBPCVD010000023.1:0-8278 GCA_051010815.1 Rubripirellula sp. | reverse complement strand
CTTCTCTTCTGCGATTTGGCGACGTTTCGTACGCATCGAGTCGCTTTGGACTCGGAGGGCCGTTGCCACACTGGATCCAAACTTGTCCGCTTGGACGAGAATCGATGCCAATTGCTTGAGGTCGTCGACGCCACTGCGGAACCCGAGAGCTTGAAGCACTTCTGCTCGCGTGCGGCCGAACTGCAACTGTTGGTTGGCGATGCTGAATTCCTCACCAATCTCTTTGTGGCTCTTCAGCATTTCTTCAGCGACTTTCCGGAGTGCTTGGTCCATTCCCAGACCCGCCTCGACGCAAACAACCATCAGGTCGAGCGCGTCGGGCAGACCAAGGAAAACCTTCTCTTTGCGTCGTTTCGCAAGCTGATCAAGGATCAGCTTGGGGACGAGGAAGCCGATCACAATTCCACCGGCGGCCTTCATGAGCAAACCTTGGCTGAGCCCGTCGGACAACATGCCGAAAACACCGCCAATGAACAGGCCAATGCCTGCCAGGATGAGCTGCATGCCCTTGAATACAACCGGCGCCGATTCGCGGCGGAAACCAGCATTGACTAGTTTCTCGCGAAGCTGACCCATTTCCTTTTCGTTGCCGGTGACGGTGTCGGCCAGCGGCGAGGTTGCCTTTTCGAGGACGGCGGCCAAGGCTTCATTCTTTTTCCGTTGCTTGTCGTCCGGTTCCTCATCGATGCCGGGAGCCGAGCGACGATTCTTCATCATGTCGAGGCGAGCTTCGGCACGCGGCTTGTCGTCACCACTGACCCGTCCGATCACGACCCAGGCCACCGCAGTAACGGCGACGAAGACAGCGACTGAGGCGATAGTGACCGGGCTGAGTACGGCGAGAATCAGCATCGTAGACATTTGAGAATTCCTTGTTCACCCGTAGGCGGACATCAAAGCGTGTAGCGTTGGTGAGTTGGTGTCGAGTGATGAGTCGTTGGTTAAACCTTGATGGTGATGATCTTTTTGATCACCAACGCACCGATGACCTGCGTGATCAATGCGGCGCACAGCATGTAACGACCGATTTGGTCGGTGAACAACATCATCACGTATTCGTAGTTCAGTTTGAGCATCACCAAGAACAGAACCGGTGGAAGAGCCAGCAGTACGGCACCGCTCATTCGACCTTCACCTGTCAGAGCTTGGATTTGCCCAAGAATCATCAGGCGCTCGCGAATCAGGTGTCCGATCTTGTCCAAGATCTCAGCGAGGTCACCACCGGTTTGACGTTGGAGAACAACAGCAGTGGCAAAGAATCGGAGGTCCATATTTGGAATCCGTTGTGCCATGTCTTCGATGGCTTCGTCGAGCGGGATGCCAAAATTCTGTTCTTCAAAGGCGCGACCAAACTCGGTTGCGAGGGGAGCCTCCATTTCGGAAGCCACCAAACCGAAGCCGGCGTTCAATGAGTGACCGGCACGAAGCGATCGTCCCAGCAGTTCCAGCGCCTCGGGCATCTGCTGACCAAATTTCGCCAGCCGCTTCTTTCTTTTCAGCAGCAGCCATCCCACGGGAAGCCCCATCAGGACGGTTCCAAGGATTGGAGCGAGGAGGACTGGAACCGGCGTGATGATACACGCCACAATTCCGGCTCCGAAACAAGCCAAGCAAATGAAGGCAAACTTCGCAGGCTGCATTTTGATGTCGGCCTGCTCAAGATAGTCAGCTAACGCTGGCAAATTCTCTAAGGCACGCGACAGTGCAGTATCCGCTTCTTCGAGTTCTCCCGAAATGAGCAGCGAGCCCTGCTGGTTCTCATCTTTGCCACCACGTTGCCGCCGAGTGGCCATCGCCGCAAGTCGGTCTTCCGTGTTGGTGGAATCGCTGCCGGGGACCATCACATTGATGGCGAAGGCAACGAGCGAGGCGACGAAAACGCCGACCAAAACTACGATGAGGATTCCGCTCATGGCTGAACTATGGGAGTCGTGTGGAAGATAGTAAACAGATTCAGTGAATGACAGAGAAAGGCGCGTCTAGGCTTGCATCATGACCCGTTCGCGGAATGCACTGGCTGGCAGGCGGACGCCGGCCGACTCAAGTCGGTCCATGAAACTAGGCCGAACTCCTGTGCACTCGAATTGTCCGTACGCTTTGCCATCTTCATTGACGCCTTGCTGAACGAACTTGTAGATGTCCTGCATCACGATGGTGTCTTGCTCCATACCGACAACCTCGGTGATTGCGGTGATGCGACGAGGGCCGCCCTGCAGTCGATTGGCCTGGATCAAAACGTCAACGGCACCGGAAACCTGTTGGCGAATCGCTTTGACGGGCAATTCGAATCCAGACATCATCACGAGCGTCTCCAGACGGGCGATGGCGTCACGAGGAGTGTTGGCGTGAATGGTTGTCATCGAACCATCATGGCCCGTGTTCATCGCCTGCAGCATGTCAAGAGTTTCGCCTCCACGACATTCGCCGATGATGATTCGCTCGGGACGCATACGTAGAGCGTTCTTGACCAGGTCGGTCGCGGTGACCGCACCATTGCCCTCGATGTTGGGTGGGCGTGTTTCCAGACGAACGATATGGTCCTGCTGCAGTTGCAATTCCGCCGCATCCTCGATGGTCACGATGCGATCGTCGTGCCCAATGAAGGACGAAAGGGTGTTGAGCAGGGTCGTCTTACCGGATCCAGTACCACCAGCAATGATGATGTTGCAACGTGCTTTGATGCAGCCTTCCAGCAGCATCAACATCTCTGGTGTAAATGCTTTGTAATTCAGCAGATCTTCCAGCTTCAGCGGGTTGCTGCCGAAACGTCGAATGCTGACCGCGGCACCGTCGAGGGCAAGCGGTGGAATGATGGCGTTGACACGCGAGCCGTCCTCAAGACGTGCGTCGACCATGGGAGAGGTTTCGTCGACACGACGCCCGACCTTGCTGACGATACGGTCGATGATTTGAAGGAGGTGTTTGTTGTCGCGGAACTCCACTTCGGACTTCTGCATCTGGCCTCCTTTCTCGACGTAGATGTTCTTGGGGCCGTTGATCAGGATGTCGCTGACCGCCGCATCTTTCAGAATCAGCTCGAGTGGGCCCAGGCCAAGAACCTCGTCGATGACTTCCTCGACGATACGCTCTCGCTCCTGGCGATTGAGCAGTGTTTCTTCGGCATCGCAGAGATGCTCGACAACCACTCGGATTTCGCGTTTTAGCGTGTCTCCCTTCAGGTCGCCAACTCGGGAAAGATCAAGCTTATCGACCAGCTTGCTGTGAATTCGACGCTTCACTTCCTCGAATTGCTGTTGCCGGTCGGGTCGTGCCAGTTGGTTGCCAGTTCGCATCGCTCGTGTTCCTTCGTCGCTTTTACCGATTGTTCCCGTGCATTTCTTGTATCCCCAGACCGGTAGGTCGAGACTCCGATGCGGCTCGATGGCTGCTCGGCAAAGAATGCAATGTGCGGGTCGCAACACCTGGAACCCCATTGCTGGGTGCAGAATCTGCCTACTCCAGGTACATGGTGTTTTGACCCAAGCAAACATAGAACGAAAAATGGGGCGCAGCCGGAAAACGCGTCAGAGTTTCCCCAAAGAGACCGGTCGATCAAAGCATGAAGCGGAGGATGGTCCGGCAGTGACGGATTGGGCAATTGCCACGCACCCGGAGCTTCGGCCACCACGGCTATCGACAGCTTTCCGCAACCCTCCTGGCGACGCACGATCTCAACGCCATGTGAGCGGGACTACTACGCCTCGTGTCGATGCTTCTGACAAGAACGAAAACAAGCCGGCCCACTCATGAAAGTGGACCGGCTCAGCGATGAATGCAGTTATCCACGCGACGGTGCCGCGTGGCAGGTCAGGCGACTACCAAGGCCCTCGGACGTAGTAGTAGCCGAACTGGTCGGTATGACTTGGCCAACTCGGTGTTCCGTAGAAGCTACCTCGAGCAGCCGCCCCAGGTGCGTTCGCACTACGACCGAACTGGTGATGCACTGGGTACATCAAGTTTTGGCCCACGCCCCAAGAGAGTGTTTGCCGCATGTGAGCCGTTGGCGGAACGACAACCGCGGTCGGTTGACCGTACATCTGATTGTAGTAATTTCCATGCCAGGGTCGATTCAGCGAAAAGTTATAAGACCACACTTGCGTCATGCCATAGGGGTCGCTGGCCGATGCGTTGGAGCTGTTCATGGCCACCGTCGCAGTAAGCATGCCGACGGCTAGGAGGATTCGACGGATCATGATTGGCATCTCAGTGATTGAGTGTGTGATAAATCAAGCGGAAAGGACTTCCCTTGCCGTTGGCGGGCGGAACTAGCGAGGGATTCGCAGGATGTTCCAGTAAAAGTTGCTCGCTGCCTGTCGCACTGGAGGGCTGTAGTACACCGCTCGAGTACGATTCATGCCACGTCCGAAGTCATAGTGACGATGGAAGCGGTTCTTATGCCAGTACAGCATGTGGTGCGGATGAAAGGGCTGATACGTATAGAACGTATGTCCGACGTTCGGAGGAACGGGAACGGGCGACAAGTACATCTGCGCGTTCGCTCGATTCGCGAAGCCCTGGGTGTAGTAGTTGTAGAACAGATCGGGACGACCATAGGATCGTTGAACGATCATGCCTGCGTTGTAGCTGCCACCATGGCGTCCGCGGGAAACGTCACCCACATAGGTTCCAGAGTCGGAAACCGTCGTGCCCGTCGATGTATCGCCAACGACTTGTTCGCCGACAATCCGCTCGGATCCGTGATGGACTTGGTCGGCGGAGGCGGTTGTCGCGATGAGCGTGACTGCGGCCACTGCCGCGACCATCACTTGAAGCGTTCTGATTTTCATGGGTTCAGCTCCTCCGTGAACCTCGCCAGGGCGTGTCGACGGTTGAAATTGGGACGGAAGCCAGCGTAAGGCTGGCGAGAGAGTTCCCACGCCACGTCACCGTGAAAAGAGAGACTCATCGTACGCCTCCTTCTATTCGGAAGGATTTGGGCTTACGGATGACCTTTGCGTCACGAGGCGTCGGGTTCCGGACGACCATTGGGTTCGCGTTTAAGGATTCGATCGCTATAACCCGCCTCTACCGAAATGCGCGGCAGGATGCCGCAATCGACTCGTCTGGCGTTAGCCGTATAAACTGCCTAGCTTCTCAGGCATAATGCCGGGCGGAGCACCGCCTCGTTGCACCACATCTCGAACCACAGGCAAGAAAAGGACCTTCTGGCGTGGCAAAACGTCGAACTCGCAGCTCTTCTCAAAAGCGTGACCGAAAATCCGGCTCCGCTAGCAAAAACGGCTCATCGTCAAATTCTGGGGCGAGCGGGTCGTTGTTTGACGCCGTTGACGAAACGCTCGTCGGCATTCCGCTCCGTCAGGCGGCACAGGAGAAGTACCTCAATTACTCGCTTTCGGTAATCACCAGCCGCGCACTTCCGGACGTGCGTGACGGTCTCAAGCCGGTTCAGCGTCGAATTTTGTACACGATGAGTCAGCAGGGGCTGACGGCCAGTTCCAAACACGTGAAGTGCGCCAAAGTCGTTGGCGACGTGATGGGGCGTTATCACCCTCACGGCGACAGTTCCATTTACGATGCCTTGGTGCGGATGGCGCAGCCATTCTCGCTTCGCATGCCCCTTGTCGACGGCAGTGGCAATTTCGGAAGCGTTGATGGCGATAATGCGGCCGCCATGCGTTACACCGAGTGCCGCATGACGCCCATCGCATCGGAGATGTTGACCGATCTAGCGACGCGGACGGTCGCATTCAAGCCCAACTATGACGGCAGCCGCGAGGAGCCCGTCGTCCTTCCGAGTCGCGTGCCCAACCTGTTGCTCAATGGTGCGACCGGGATCGCCGTCGGTATGGCGACCAATATTCCTCCGCACAATCTCAAGGAGATCTGCAACGCGTTGTTGAAGTTGCTGCGTGACCCGGAGATCAAGGGTTACCAACTCGTTGCCAACGATGCTGTTCAAGGCCCAGACTTCCCCACTGGCGGTCAGGTGATTAACACCAAGGAAGAGCTGCGTGACATCTATTTGACGGGTCAGGGCACCATCAAACTACGGGGAACCACCAAGCTCGTCACACAGAGCGGGACGAAGGTTTTGCAGATCACATCGATTCCGTTCGGTGTCAACAAAGCTGCCATGGTTGAGCGAATCGCCGAGATCCTCTTTAGCGGCAAGCTGCCATTGGTTACGGAGGTGCGTGACCTTTCGACAGATGAAATTCGCGTCGATATGTTGCTGAAAAAAGGCGCCGACGAAAACAAAGTGTTGGCCTACCTCTACAAGCACACTCAGCTTCAGAACAATTTCAATGTCAACTTGACGTGTCTCGTGCCCACGGAGAATCCTGAGGTCGGCGCGCCGAATCGTTTGAGCTTGAAAGAGATGCTTTGGCATTTCTTGCATTTCCGGTTGGAAGTCATTACGGAGCGGCTGTCGAACGAACTGAGGTCGCTCGAAAAACGAATTCACATCCTGAATGGATTTGCCCTGATCTTTGACGCGCTGGATGAGATCATTCGCATCATCCGGCGGAGTGATGGGAAAGCGGACGCCGCTTCCAAAATCATGAAGAAGTTTCCTGCGACGGCGCGCGGGGGCGGATTGGATGAAGAGCAAACGGATGCGATTCTTGAATTGAAGCTGTATCGGCTTGCCCGATTGGAAATCAACTTGATCCTGGATGAACTGAAGGACAAGAAGCGACGGGCCAGGCAAATTAAGAAACTGCTCTCCGAAGACACTCAAGACACGAACGCGTCAGGGCGATGGCAAATCGTTCGCGACGAGATTGAATCGCTCGTGAATGCCTATGGAAAGGATAGTGTTGGTAAGCGTCGCACTAAAATTTGTACGGTGGGGGAAGAACCTGAATACACGGCCGAAGATTTCATCGTCGCCGAAGATTGCCACATCCTTGTCACCAAAGACGGTTGGGTGAAGCGTCAAAAGCAAATTGCCGATCCAGGCAAGAGTCGTCTAAGGCAAGGCGATAGCGTGTTGACATGCGTCGGGGGCAGCACGCGCGAGACGATCGGATTCTTTTCCTCGCTTGGCGTTTGTTACACGGCGCGAATGATTGACATTCCGGCCTCGACCGGCTTTGGCGAACCGATTCAAAAACTATTCAAAATGAAGGATGGAGAGCAAATCATTGCCGCCATTTCCTTCGATCCACGGGCGATTGGGGATGTCAAGGAAGATCCAAAGAATCCTGAGCTTTGTCCCGAGACCCATGGATTCGCGGCATCCTCCAATGGTTTTGCACTGCGGTTCGGATTCGAGCCGTTCACTGAAACCTCCACGCGCAGTGGCAGACGATTCGCCAGAGTCACGGGTGGCGCTGGAATCGTCAACGTTGTGCCGGTGGATGGCAGCGAGGTTGTCCTCGCCATTTCGCAGGCGTGCCGCGCAATGATTTGTGCCGCCGAAGAAATCAACTACCTTTCGGGACCAGGCAAGGGAGTCACGTTGATTCGTCTCACGAAGGACGATGTGTTGCTTGGTTTCAAAGCGTCGACGGGAGACCGCGATCTTTTGACAGTGAAGACGAATCGCGGTGCGAAGAAAACGATTTCGACCGCCAAGTATCGCGTTACATCGCGTGGCGGACGTGGTAACGAGATCCAGAAGAATGGCAAGATCTCCGAGATCATGGTTCCGCCTCCGACCTCGCCGGAACCTCTTAGCGAACCCTCCTAACGCGACCGAAAACCCTCGTCCATTTTGCAGCGTGCACCGCTGAGAAGAACTTTATCTGACGGAACGATCTTTCATGGCTACAGCATCAAAACGATACGAAGGCGAAGATATCGTTGTGCTCGAAGGACTCGAGCCAGTTCGGAAACGTCCCGGTATGTACATCGGCGGAGTTGGATCGGCGGGTCTCCATCACTTGATCTGGGAAGTCGTCGACAACTCTGTTGACGAAGCGATGAATGGTCATGCGACAGAAATCACCGTGACGCTTCACAAGGACGGTCGAACGATTACGGTGTCGGACAATGGCCGAGGGATTCCCGTCGATAAGCATCCCAAGACGAAGAAGTCTGCATTGGAAACCGTGCTCACGGTGCTGCACGCAGGCGGCAAGTTCGATGGCAATAACTACAAGACGGCGGGCGGTCTGCATGGCGTGGGAGCCTCCGTCGTCAACGCGCTCAGCAAAGAGTTAACGGCAGTGGTGCGTCGTGGCGGCGCGCAATTTCGAATGGCATTTTCCAAGGGACGTCCAACCTCGAAACTGCAGAAGTTAAAGGGGGCCGTGCGCGGGACTGGGACGACGATCAGCTTCACTCCCGATCCCACAATTTTCCCCAAGAC
>JBPCVD010000022.1:0-11831 GCA_051010815.1 Rubripirellula sp. | reverse complement strand
ATTGACCCGAGCGAGCGATTGTTTCCGTCACGCTTGCAGCAGGCCGGGTATGTGACCGGGTGCGTTGGCAAATGGCACCTAGGAGCCGCGAAACCGTTTCATCCACTCAATCGCGGGTTTGACTATTTTTATGGTTTCCTCGGTGGCGGGCACGACTATTTTCGCATCGATCTATCGCAACCGGTCAAGGAAGCTTACTTGCAAGGACTCGTTCGAAACACGCGTCCCGCCGAATTTGAGGGGTACCTGACCACGGCGCTCAGCCGTGACGCGGCAAAGTTTGTGGAAGTGAACAAGGACAATCCTTTCTTTTTATACATCGCTTACAACGCGCCGCACGCTCCCTTGCAAGCACCGCCGGAAGACATTGCTCGGTACGACCACATCGATGACAAGAAACGTCGGGTCTATTCGGCGATGGTGGATGTCATGGATCGGGGGATCGGCGAGGTTGTCACGGCACTGGAGACTCATGGATTGCGCGATGACACGCTGATCTTTTTCCTAAGTGACAATGGTGGGCCGCAGTCTTCGGACAAGAAGCCTGGGAAATGGAATGGTTCGTCCAATGAACCTTTTCGAGGCGGTAAAGGAGACCTGTACGAGGGCGGCGTGCACGTGCCGTTCATTGCGTCTTGGCCCGCGAAAATTTCGGCGGGGCAGACGTTCGATTCTCCCGTCATCGCGTTGGACATCGCTCGCACCGCAGTGGCGGTGGCTGGCGCGGACGCAACGGGACAACCCGCGATGGAGGGCGTCGACTTGATTCCGTTTGTGACCGCACAAGCATCTGGATCGCCCCACGATGCACTCTTTTGGCGCAACGGCGATGGGAAACGCTGGTCAGTGCTTGCCGCCGACGGAACCAAATATGTGCTGGACAGCGGTAGCGTGAACCCGCAACTTTTCTACCTTCCCGATGATGTCGCGGAAACGAAGGATCTGAAAGCGAGCCAACCGGAACGTGCCAAAGAACTTCAGGCCAGTTGGTTGAAGTGGAACGAAGGAAATGTTCCGTGCCGGCTGATGGGCTACATCGACTATCACAAGAAACGTGACGAGTTCTTTGGAGAGGCGATTCCTGCGCCCGCGAAAAAGGCCGGTTATCAGCCGGAGGTTCAAGGGAACTTTAAGTAGTCAATGCTTCCGTCCGGCACACTCGTCCTCTGCCATGTTCGATTGTGAACCGAGATTGGACGTCGCTTTGATTGGGCGGATCGTCCTCGCTTGCTGCCAAAATGTTCTCACGTTGCAGCCTTTTGCATCAGTCCAATGAAGGCGATGATTTCATCGGCGCGATAGTCATCCCCCTGCGGAAGTTGCACGAATTCGTCCATTCGTTTCCCCGGAAGCCGGTACCAAAGCCGTCGTTGCCGTCGTTCATAGCCGTACACGACGGCTTCATCGATCGACACGACGTGGACGCGATCTGGATTCGCGGCGAGTTCTGGAAGTTGGTGGCTATTCAGATGTTGCCAATTCTGTCGTCGCTTCCATGCCTGCGTTAAGAACAAGAGTCCGTGAATAGCCGGCAGCCAGAAACGGCTCAGAGAGAACTCCAGCAATAGAGTCAGCAGTGAAGAGGCGACCCCTCGTTTTGTGAAGGGGCCGGGGACCACCGCGAATTCATTGGGTGACGCGATCAGGGCGACGCGGCACTGTGGCCAACCTGCCAGCAAGCCGCCGGTCGCGGAATAGGCGGCGATTCCCTCCACCACCACGTGATCGCGTTCAAGGACCGATTGCACGATCGGTTTCCATGTCTGATCGTCTTCAAACCGATTCGTCTGCTGAGCGGCAACGACGTCGGGGACGACGCGGCGTTTCGTCTTTACGAACAGGTACAGCAACCACATGCCCAGTGCGCCGATCGATACGGGAATCAACGAAACGTCCCAAAATAGATCGGGTGCTTCGAGATAGCCGACCGAAGGATCGCGAGGGTCATGGATCACATCGACGGCGTCACCAGCGTGATAGCGTTGCTGCTTTCTATGTCCCACATGCCTTAGGATTTTTCCCGGACGCGTCATCGGCGAAAAATATTCGCCCTGATATTCTTTGCCGTCGACCGAGTAGCTGAAGACGACCACCAGTTCGACGTGGGACCAGCGATTCTTCATTGGCCGTAAGTCAAACTTCTGCAGTTGTCCTTTCGCGTGAGGCCAGTTTCTCGTCACGCCATAGATCATCGAGCCGCCGAGAAGCATCAGCACGGCTGAGATTACTAGCAGTCCGCCAATGAGCAGCAAGCCGATGCGTTTGAGGCGAAAGAGTGCTTCGGAGTACAGAAAAGTCAGTCGCTGAAGCATGGTGAGCTCGTCTCACTTTCGTCAATGGCTTGCGAAGTTGCAGTTGCATCAGTTGCGTGGCGTACTTTCAGGATGCTCGTTCATCAAGGCGCGGTGTCTGTGTCTTTGGTGCGCTGCAAAGTCGATGCTGAGCCGAGGAAGTTGACGGGTGCGGGATCCCTAGTGTTCTTGCAAGGCGTGAACGATCGGAACGGTCGCCGCCTGGATTGCGGGCGCAATACCTGCGACGACGCCCACCAGCAATGAGACGACTGCACCCGTTGTCACCAGGCTCGCAGAGGGGCGGAAGGCAATCGTGGCACCTTCGGCGCCGATTGCGAAGCCTCCCCACGCCAATGTTGCTGACGCGAGCAGCGTGCCGATCAAGCCGCCAGTCAAGCAAAGCAGGATGCTTTCGGCAAGCACCAGTCGCATTGTTCGGAACGGCCTTACGCCGATCGTTTGCAGCACGGCGTATTCCTTGATGCGATCTTGGACGCTCATCACCGTTGTCGTCGCGACGAGGGACAACACCAGTCCGACGCATGCATAACCCAGCCAGTGCGCGAAACCGATCAGGTCTACAAGATCAGACAACGTGCTTGCCTGAAACACTCCCTTCCGCCGTGTGGTGGTTGCAACGGGCCCAGCACGCAATGCTTCATCGATTTCGGAGGCGACCAGATCCGGGTTTGCATCTGCCGACAGCAAGACTTCATGCTGCGTGACTAGTCCAGCAGAATCGAGGCCTCGCGTGTATTGGAGAAATTCGAGGCTCGTGTAGATGAGGTTCTCTTCTGAGGGCACAGTGGACGAAAAGATTCCTGCCACCCTGACGGAAAGGTTCCCAATCGAAAACTGGTCGCCAACTCCGAGTCCCCGTCGCTGAGCAACGTTTTGACCCACGACGGCGGCATCACGCTGCTTGTCGAACTCACTCCACGAGCCCGACAATAAATCGATGGGGCGGGTTCTCCGAATCTGCTCAGGGTTGGCACCATTGAAAACGACGATGTCGAGACTGGCTCGACAGTTGTTTGTCCAGACCTGAATCGGGATCACGTCGCTGACGCCCGCGACTTTCTTGATCGATTGCGCGTAGTCCTCGGGCAGCCGGCTACTTGTCGGGCAGAAGCGGTTCTCTTGAAACACGATCAGGCTGCGGTCTGCATCGCTCCCGGTGGTCAGTCGGTCGAGGCCTTCCTGTACGGACCCTACAAAGCAAAACACGAACATCGCAACCGCCGCGCCAGAGACCGTTAGCAGTGTGCGGGTTCGGTGCCGCGACAATGTCTTGAACACGTACGTCAACATGCGGAGGTGCTCGCGGTCATACGGTTGCGGTCCCCGGTTCCAAGAATTTCCCGCGATCCAATGTCAGTCGGCGAGACGCGATGGCGGCGACATCGATGTCATGGGTCACCATCAAGAGGGTGATGTTCAATTCACGATTCAAGCGTTGCAGCAAGACTTGGATCTGTTCGCTCGTTTCCGTATCGAGACTCCCCGTGGGCTCGTCTGCGACGACAACTTTCGGATGCGCAACGATCGCACGCGCGACACCAACGCGTTGTTCTTGGCCACCCGACAGTTGTCTTGGGTAATGATTGGATCGGTCGCTAAGGCCAACAGCTTCCAAAGCCAGTTGAACACGTTGCTGGCGTTCTTTGGATGACAGTTTTAGCAGGAGTGCCGGCAACTCGACGTTTTCGTAAGCTGTGAGGACAGGAATGAGATTGTGAGTCTGGAAAATGTACCCGAGGTTGGCCGCACGCCAATCAGCGAGTTTGCTTCGCGAGAGTTTCGTGACATTCGTTCCATCGACGAGAATAGTTCCCGAGTCTGGGCGATCGATCCCGCTGACAAGATTTAGCAACGTGCTCTTTCCCGTGCCACTCGGACCCATCAGTGAAACGAATTCGCCTTCGCGAATCGTCAAGTCTACATCGTCCAACGGCGTGATCGTTTCATCACCTTTGGTGAAACTCTTACTGACTTGGTGGAGTTCGATTAGAGCCATCTGCTACCTTTCTACTCCCATCGCCTGGTCTTCGCCGGTGACGATCACTTCCGCACCGACATCGAGGCTCTCTGCACCGGATGCGATGAGTTTGTCCGTCGCGAACAGGCCTCGGGTGATCTCGACAAGCCCCTCCGGTCCGGCTTGTCCCACTTCAATCCGTCTGCGAATCGCTCGATGGTCGGAATCGACGATCCAAATGGCTGATCCTCCCGCGTCAGTTTCGATGAGCTGCCGGGGTGCGAAGATGTGTTCGGACGTTGCGGCTACGCCTTGTTCGGTGTCGAGCGTCGGCGCAAGGAAGATGGCCGTTACCAGCATCTCAGGGCTGACGGTTTGCGGCGGATCGATCAATTCCACTTTGACCTCCAGCGTGTTCTTCTGAATGTTCGCCGAGCTTGTGAGTTGTAGGACGCGGCCTTGGATAGGTTTTCCGGAGGAAGCAGTCTGGATTTCGACCGAAGCCCCCAGCACGACTTTAGGCACATCTTCTAAACGGACGTCTGCTCGGACCTGCATCTGTTTTGGGTTGTACATTTCGATGACCGTACTGGAGCTTTGCCCGGCGGTATGCTGAAGTCCCATCACGCGTGCGCCGGGGGAGGAAAGCAGACGCAGGACCCGGCCGTCGATTGGGGCGCGAACCACGGTTCGTTGCAACGTGAGTTCGGAGAGACGCAGTCTGACTCTGGCCTCATTTCGAAGTGCGATTGCGGAGGCCATTTTTGCCTTGGCTTCCTCAGCCTGGCGTCGCTCTTCCACCAAGAGTTGCAGTTGTTCTTGCAACGCGTTGGTCTTTTCTTGCAAAGCATCGATTTCTCGTTTGAGATGCGGTCCCCGCATCTGCAGTTCTTCGAGTGCGGCATTTGCAGAGGCATGCGTGCTTGCTGCCTGCTCGATGATCAGACCAGCGATGGCGTTCTTCGCGGCCTGCTTTCCGTCGAGGCTACTGCGGGCAAACGCGACATTCGCTTCTGCGGCTGTAATCAAGTAAGGAAGCTTTGCCATTTCCGTTGTCGCTTTGGCAAGCAGGCTTTTCGCGTCGGCTAGCTGAGCTTTCAGATGGACGGGCTTTTCCAGTCTTGTGATCGCCGCCGTCTGTTCTGCTTGAGCACGCTGCAGTTCGCCTTCGCGAATCGCGAGAGTGGCTTTCGCCTGTTCGACGGCAAGCTCAGCATCGATCGCAATCAATCGAGCGATTGGTTCTCCCTTCGCCAACTGTTGTCCCTCCACAACAAGGAGTTCATCGATTACGCCAGGGGCCAACGCGGCAACGCTCACGGATGTAGGGCGAGGTTCGATCCAGCCTGCCGCTTGGAATAGCGGAGTTCCGGCACGTTGGGAATCTCCTCGCTTTACGATCACGGGAACGACGGTCACTGACGGCAGCGGGAAGAGTTGACGCCCTGCTGCGGTACCCAGCAAAGCGAGGAAACCAATCAGGATGGCGGCAGGTAAGACGTAACGCGACATCCATCGGGAACGTCGCTGCGCAGGCTCACCTGAGTCGGCGGACGGCCGATCAAGAGCCAGTTTGCTGAGGTCGAGTTGCGATGAGGTCATGGGTCACTCGCTGGGACGAACAAATACCTTGGTGGCCGCGACTGTCAGATTCCCTTGCTCATCACGCTTCGCTTGTCCCTGCACGACGACGGTGGAAAGTTCTTGGACGCCTAGCAGTTCGCGCGCATCGTCGTTGAGCGGGCTTCCCGCATCATCGACGATTTTCACCGTCGCGATGTTGTCTTTCACCTGGTCTTGCGTGCAGCAATAGTCCCAAGGCGTTGGACATCCCTCTTCCGCTGCGCAATAAGGAACCTTCGGATCAACGATCGTAAACGCCGCGATTCCGTCGACAAAAGGTGCCGTGGATCCACCGATCGTTCCGACCAGAGTCACCATGTCTTCGTTTTCCACCGACTTCCGGGCTTCGCCCACCGGTACGGCGTCCACTGGTTCCGACGCTGCGACGTACCTTGAGTCGGGCGGTGCGGTGGCCGCAGACTCCGTTGGCGGTGTGACGCTTGAGCTACCGCATCCAATTGTGAAGGTCAGCAATCCGGGCAAGATCCAATTCAGCGGTTTCATTTCAATTCTCCTTAAACAGCTTTCAAGCTGATCGCCACCGATTCACGAAGAGCCTTGAACGCCGGTGGCAGCGCGCCCAAAACACCGAGTGCCATTCCGACGCCGCAACCGATCAAGATCGCGACGCTGTCGATACGTAACGTAAATGCGCCCATGGTGAACCGCACCGCCATGCCGTTGAGCATGGTCAATGCGATCGCGCCGGCAAGCAGCGATGCGGCTGCGGCCAGCAAGATGCCTTCCTGAATTAGACTTAGCAAGATCGCTCGGCGACGATAACCGATTGCTTGAAGCGTTGCGATTTCACGGACGCGGCCGGTGACCGCACCGTACATCATGTTCAGCCCCGCGAAGATGCCTGCACAGGAGACCAGGATCACGACGAACCAAGCGAGTAAGCGGACCGGTTTGTAGTGTCGCTGAAGTGTCGCGTAGTAATCCGTTTCCCGAATCGCCCTCAGTTCAAGATCGATGCGTTCTTTGCAAAACAGGGAGACGTTTGCGGAGCTTTCGCCTGGCGCAAGTAGCATCGCGACGAGGCTGAGGTCTTGCCGTTTCGTAGCCGTTTGGAATTCCGTGAGGTTACACCAGATTTCGGATTCGTATGCTGCCCCATCGGCAGAGAATACACCGCTGATGGTCCACTCTTGCCCTTCGAATTCAATCGTTTGTCCGAGCGACATGGCATCGGCGTTCGTGCCTAGTTTTGCCGCCGATAGATTCCCGATCATGACTTCGCCTGACCGGGGCCATTGCCCTTGTGTCAACCTTACGCCGCGGCGAACGAGCGGAGCAAGGCGGCTGACGCCTCGCACCAGTCCAAGTCCTTCCACGCCTTGCCGCGTTTTGATTCTTGTGCCGAGATACAACTCCGGCGAAACGTGTGTCACACCAAAACGCATCCAAGTGCCGTCAAGGCTGGCGGAAAGCAAAGCAGGCGTTTGTGCCGGGATGGAGGAGGTTTCGATGTTCTCTTCCGAGTTGATGGAGTAGACAAGCACGACGTCATCGTCGCCGCTGATTGCCATCGACCGTTCGAGTCCTCGAATGAAACCGACGACAATGAAAACCAGAATGACAACGGTTACCAGCGCAACGAGTGTTAGCGCCGTCCGCACTGGACGTCGCGCGAGATTGCGAACACCGTATTCCCAAGGAAGAAGCATCTGGTGAAACGTCGGGATGGTTTGGTGACAGGGCTTCGCAAGGAAGACTGCTAAACGTAGCGGTCACTCGCAGGAGGCGGAAAACGTGGGCACCCAGCCTGGTTGAGACGGCGGCTCGATCTCCATCCATATGGATTCGAGTCATCCAGATTTGGGCGGGTGGCTTGCGGCGCAACGACCGCAGCGTTCGTCCGCTAGAGCAACCACGACTGGTTCGCTACCAGCGCATTTCGACCACCAAGATGACAGGCGGGGATGCGCACAAAGGCGGCATCGGATCCGCGTGGTCGGATCGAATGACCGACCGAGACATGAATCCCCGAGTGGATGAGAAGCAGGTCGATGTCAGCCAGGGACAGCTCTGGCGCAGAGATCGCTGGGCCATCCTGTAGTTTGGCGCCCTCGCAGATGCAGTCAACGCAGGAGCATTCGTTGCCCGGGATATCTTCGCTTGGAGGATTGCATTTTCCCGCAGGCAATTCGACCGGCGCTGGATCTTGGCAACAGGAACACGCGTCATCGCGTTTCGTCTCAGGTACCGATCCTGCATCGCAGGACAGGCATCGCAATGGGCACGCCAACAAATTGGCGATCAACAGAACGACGAGTGAGAGACGGATCATCCCCCCACGTTACTTCTGGGCGGCACGATCGGCAAGTTCACCTGTCGTAGACGCGACACGGCTAACGTCAAATTGGAGGGGTTTTCTGCCGTTTTGGTTGTCTAAATCGATTTTGACATTACTTCGCGAGCATCAACCTTGGAAAGGCAAAACCAACAGACACTCGATTGCGGTCGTCTTGCTCATGCTCCAGCGCGAGCCCCGCGGTTCCGTCGCGGCGTCTCGACACTGGGTCCCTAGAACCTTCCCGATTTCCGGAAACTTCCCGGCGTTTCGCCGAAATGCTGAAGGTGCATTTGCGACAGGGAGGCACCGGCCTGCGAAATTGAGTTGGGGATCCGAAAATATGTTGCGGATGGTATGGCGCGTCTACGCGGACGTTAATAGCCGCCACTCTCATGAGACCATCGCTCCATGTATGAAAAAATTGCAGAAGTTCTCTACGTGATCAACCGACTGCCAGATGTGGTTTGGTATTCCGCGATGTTTGTCATCATTGTCGTTGCTGCGATCGCCCAGTACCGCGATTGGCTAGCTCACCGGGATGAGTCTCCCGCCTAATTCTCCACCGGTTCGGCAATGCGGGCCCTCGGAGAGGCGTTTTTAGATTGCTCATCGACTGCTTTCTGCGCGGCTTGAACGATGATCATGGTTCAAGCCGATTACGGTACCGAGCGACATTCGGTAAGAGTCGATCCGCACGGGTTGTCGTTGGACCACTTTGGTAAATAGTGGCGAAGACGCCGGAATTTATGATGGTCGTTCGTTGTGGGTCGCCGCCGAGGTGATGAAGACCAAAATGGATGCCCACGATCGTCTCCTCGAGCGGAACGCGAGGAGCGGCAACCGACGCGTCACGTCCATGCTCGCGGATCACAATTCGGCGTGAGGGCAACCGAATTTTGAACGGCCTCGGATCTCTTCTGCTGTTCTTGGTTGGAGTTGCCTCGCCAGTTCGAGATTTCATTCACCCGGCTGACGCGGATCGAATATGATAGGTGACCCAAGGGACGGTCCTGCGTCGACGTTGCCGAATCATTGCCTGGAAAGCAGACGAACATGATCTGTTGAAGGGTGAATTGACTGCGTCCGGCCGTTCGCTTCTTCCGGTCTTTCACTCACCCTATCGGCCCCCACATGCCTTCGACGACCCCCGTTTTCCGAGTCCCGCTGTTTGCGTTCGCATTGCTTTGCGCTGGATTGAACTTGCACCCCGTTTTCGCCGCCGATGCGGGTGAAGCGTCACCGCCGTTGAAAGTATTGCTGGTCGCTGGCGGGTGCTGTCACGACTACACGTCGCAGACAAAGCTGTTGAAGGAAGGCATCGAGTCACGGATCAACGCGGATGTGACCGTGGTGCTGAGTCCGAGCACTTCAACCGAGACGACGTTTGAGATCTACGAGTCGGATGATTGGGCGAAGGGATACGACGTTGTGATTCACGATGAGTGCTCCGCGAATGTCACCGAGAAACCGTATGTGAAGCGTATCTTGGATGCCCATCGCAACGGTGTCCCCGCGGTCAACCTTCACTGCGCGATGCACAGCTATCGTTGGGGCAATTTCCGCGAACCGGTCGAACCTGGTGCCGACAATGCCGGTTGGTATGAGATGATCGGTGTTCAATCCTCGGGGCATGGTCCCAAGTCACCCATCGATGTGATCTACAGCGATGCGGAGCATCCGATCACCAAGGGTCTAGAAAACTGGACGACGATTGATGAAGAACTGTACAACAACATTCGGGTTTACGCTGGAACCAGTGTGTTGGTCAAAGGTGACCAAATGATGGCACCTAATCGCAAGGCGCTGAAGCAGAACCCCGACGCGAAACCAAAAGAGGCAACCGCGGTCATCGCGTGGACCAACGAGTTCGGGCCAAACAAGACCCGTGTCTTCAGCACGTCACTTGGGCACCAAAACGATACCGTTGCCGACGCGAAGTACATGGACTTCGTGGTTCGAGGACTGTTGTGGGCGACCGACAATCTTTCTGATGATGGAGAGGCGGCAAAGGCTTTTGCGAAATAGCTGAGTCAACCAGATGCTTGACTGAATCAGACGCTTGACGGGATGTTGATGGAACCAGGTAAATGAAGTGGCATCGAAGCGTGGTGGCTTTCCTTTGCTTGGCGTTGTCCATCGTTTGCCGAACGACGGCGGCCGAGGATCTAGGGCATTTGCGACCTGACGCTCCGGATTTGGTGGCCCCACAAGCCTTGGAGCAATCCTTCCAGCGCGGTGTCCGGTACCTGGTCGATAGCCAGCGGAAGAGCGGCGCGTGGGGCGGTCCGCAGTGGACCGGTGGCGTCGACAGTGATCCGGTGCCCGGTGCATTCAGGTCATTTGATGTGGCGGTCACGGCGATGTGTCTCGAGGCGTTGTTGGCGGCTGAGTCAACGTCGGCTGTCGTTTCCGCTCGCGATCGGGCATTTCACTTTCTGCTGGAACGCACGGATCAAATCAAGCGAGCAGGACCTTACGACTTGCCCAACGTATGGGCGCATTGCTACAGCATCCAAGCTTTCACGCGGTTGTGGCACGTCGTTGAGGACGGTCGCAAGCAAGAAATTGAGTCCGCGATTCGAAGCCACATGAAGGGTTTGAAGCGATGGCAGTCCATTCATGGAGGATGGTTCTACTATGGCAGCGGGATGCGTCAGCCCATCAATCCTTCGTGTAGTTTCGTCAACGCTGCGGTTCTGGTCGCGTTGTCTCGTGCGCGCGAGATTGGATTGCACGCGGATCAACACATGGTGGAACGTGCGATCGAGGCCACCAAGCGGATGCGGAAGCCCGACTCCAGTTTCCTCTATTCGATGCGGATCTCTGCCGACAAGATCGGCGCTATGCAGCCCATCAATCGACCCGCGGGAAGTTTGGGGCGTTCGCAGGCAGGAAATCTGTCGTTGCGATTGTGGGGTGACGAACGCATTACGGATGCCGTCATCTCCGTGTGGCTTGACCGATTGGTGACCCGGCATGGGTGGCTGGACATGGGACGCAAGCGGCCGATCCCGCACGAGTCGCATGCAGCGGTCGCCGGTTACTTCTACTACTTTGGCGTTTACTACGGAGGCCTATGCATCGGCGAGTTGCCACAGGACCAACAGGCATTCTTTCAGCACCATGTCGCCGGAATGATCATGGCGAGACAGGAGAAAGATGGTTCTTGGTTTGACTATCCGCTGTACAGTTATCACAAGCCGTACGGGACCGCGTTCGCATTGCTGACTCTCGAGCAGTGCCGGATCGGGAAACACGGGCCGAAGCCTTTTACGGAAGTGAGTGCGGAGTGATCGTGGATCGCTTGGGCGTTCGCTCCTATTTGAAGGGTCGGACCCCATGCTGACCGTTCGAAAGGCCACGTTAGAATCCATGAGTTGAGTTTCAGGTTGGGTGAATCACCCACTCCATGTTGAGGCAATGCGATGGAAGTGAACCGTGACAAAGTGTTGAAGCTGCAACGTGCATGTGTCGAGACGATGAGAGCGCGGCAAGCTGTGTCGATGGTGACCCAGGCTGGGCTCGAATTCGAGGTGGGGCCTGGCGTCTTTCCACCCTACTTGGACAGCGAACTTGTTCGACGAGCAATGCGGATTGAATCAGACGAACTTGTCTTGGAGGTCGGGGCGGGCTGCGG
>JBPCVD010000021.1:0-14721 GCA_051010815.1 Rubripirellula sp. | reverse complement strand
TTCGCTCGGCGCTCAAGCAGCTTACCGGCACCAGTCCGGGTTCAAGAAATAGCTGAACCGGTACGGTTGGGCGTCCCACAATCGGCGGCAGGTCGTTCCACGAACGAGCCACCTCAGCGAGGAGCTTGAAGTCGCCTGCTTGAGCGCCACTCACGTTAGAATGCAGCGGCAGGCAAAGCTGTGTGCCGCAAACAGTTCGCTCGCTGCCAATCGGTTTATGAATTTGCAGGTGGCAACGGCGGTCAGCGAATCCACGCCTTTTTACTCAACCCCCATCGGGAACGTCCGTGGTCTTTTTGAATCTCCTTCACGGAAACGTTTCCATCAATCGTTGGTCGTGCTTGCTCGTGCTGGCAGTGATTTGGTTCCCAAATTCCGGCGTGTGCGGTGACTCATGGCCCCGGTTTCGGGGCGTGAATGGTTCCGGGATTTCCAATGCGGAGGGGATTCCCACGCACTGGTCCGAGCAAGACTACCGCTGGGTTGCGTCTCTGCCAGGCGTCGGCAATTCCTCGCCGGTGATCTGGGGCGACCACATCTATGTCACTGCGGCTGATGAATCGGCGAAGCAAAGAATGCTACTTTGCCTGAACGTCGTGGATGGCTTGGAACTGTGGCGAGCAGCTGTCCCCTTCGCGTCGTACAAGAAGCACAAGAACAACAGCTTCGCATCGTCAACACCAGCCGTCGATGATCTTCACGTGTATCAGTTGTGGCACTCAAAAGTCCAAACGTCCCTGATCGCCTACGACCACGACGGAACCGAAGCATGGCGATACGAACTGGGACCATATGCCCATGGGCAAGGCGGCGCGACCAGTCCGATCGTTGCCGGTGATTGCGTGATTGTCGCGCACGACCATAAGTCAGACAGTTTCCTCATCGCACTCGACGCGAAAACGGGGAAGGCTCGTTGGAAGATTCCTCGCGAGGGAAAACGTGCGTGTTACTCCACACCCTGCGTGCGAACTGCCTCTGACGGCAGTCAAGAAGTCGTCTTTGTTCATTGCTACGAAGGAGTCATCGGCGTTGACCTTGAAACCGGTCAACAGAAATGGCACGCCGATCCATTCGGACGAGAATCCCAACGAGCCCTGGCGTCGCCAGTCGTTGCAGGGGACTTGGTCATCGCGGGAAGTGGAGCGATCGGTGGTGACCGCCAAGTCGTTGCCATCAAGATCGACGAATCGGAACCGCAATTATCCGTCAACGAAGTCTATCGCCAGATTCGCCAATCACCGCACGTTCCGACGCCGCTGATAGTCGGGGATCGGCTTTACCTGTGGAACGATGGCGGGATCGCGACCTGCAGCGATCTGCAGACAGGGAAAGTGATTTGGCAGAAACGGGTGGGCGGCACTTACTTCTCGTCACCCATCGCAATTGGCGATCGCATTTTTTCAATCGACACCAGCGGAGAGGTCGTCGTGATCGCAGCGGACGATTCTTTCGAGGTGCTGGCTCGCAATCCGATGGGCGAGTCGAGCCGCGCTTCGTTGGCCGTCGCTAACGACACGCTGTTCATCCGCACCGACTCACAGGTCTTCGCCCTCCCCAAACGTCCTTAGTCGCGGGGCCTCGCGTCGTACGGTCTCCCGATGTCCGCGGCGATTGAACTGGACGAACGAGCCATCGAGATCAGTACGGTAAACCGGAGTATGATGTCGGTTCCGTGCGCAGCCCTCGAAGGGATTCACCACGAATACCGTCTTTGCCATCCTGAACACATCTGTCGACGGCCCCGCGTCTGCCGTTGTGCTAACACCACCGTATCGCCCTGGACCCCACTCTATGCGACCTGATCCTCGCTTCGGCCGTTCGGCCCGTTACGTCTGCTTTGTCTTGCTGCTTTCGGCATTGCTGCTCCCCAGTACGGTCACCTTCGCAGATGGGCCGGCGCCAACAATCGCCGACGTTGCCTATGGAGATCACCCAAAGCAGGTGTTGCACTTTTGGAAAGCGAAAAGCGACACTCCGACGCCATTGCTCTTTTTCATTCATGGGGGTGGCTGGCAAGGCGGTGACCGCATGCACAAACAACTGCTCGCGATGTTGCCCGATTTCCTGGACCAAGGTATTTCTGCCGTTTCAATCGAATATCGATTCATCCGTGAAGCCGTCGCGTCAGGCATCGAACCGCCTGTAAAAGCACCGCTTCACGACGCGGCTCGCGCCTTACAGTTTGTTCGTGCATCGGCCGAGGATTGGAATATCGACCCTCAGCGCATTGCAGCTTGCGGCGGATCTGCCGGCGCATGCAGTAGTCTTTGGCTCGCATTTCATGACGACATGGCTGATCTCGACAGTGAAGATCCTGTTGCGCGACAGTCAACGCGTCTGTTGTGCGCCGCGGTCTTTGGCGCGCAGACGACACTGGACCCGATGCAGATGAAAGAGTGGACTCCGAATAGCAAATATGGCAGCCACGCCTTTGGCATCTTCAAGGAAGGCGGAAAGCCGTTTCAACAGGACTTTGCGCAATTCTTGAAGCGGCGTGACGAGATCAAACCGTGGATCGAAGAATACTCTCCCTTCGCCTTGGTGACCGAGGATGATCCGCCTGTCTACTTGTATTACTCCGCCAAACCGGGACTTGGAGAACCGCAAAAGGATCCCACGCATACTTCCAACTTCGGTGTAAAACTGCAGGAAGAACTTCAACGCCAAGGCGTCGACTGCGAACTGGCGTACCCTGGTGCCCCCGATGTGACGCACCCGACAGTTCAGCAATACCTGTCCACCAAGCTGAAGTCCTCCGGTCAATAGACTTCTGCCACGCCAACTTTTCCAAGCCCGCGCTCCCTTTCGCCTCCGCATCTACCGAGAAAGCATGAGAATTTCTTTCCGACTAGGCCTCGTGTTATTGTCCGCATTCGCAGCTTGCGAAGTTGAAAGGTCGGCAATCGCAGAAGATAAGATGAATGTTCTGTTCATCGCGGCTGACGACATGAACTGCGATCTTGGTGTGTATGGCGACTCGCAAGTCTTGACCCCCAACCTTCACCGGCTCGCCAAAATGGGCGTACGGTTTGATGCCGCCTACTGTCAGCAACCGCTCTGTGGCCCCAGTCGCGCAAGCTTGATGACGGGTTTGCGTCCCGACACGCTCGACATGCACACGCTGAAGCACGAGTTGCGAGACAAGAATCCGGATGTTGTCACACTTGGACAACTGTTTCGGCAAAACGGATACTTCTCCGCGAGATCGGGAAAGATTTATCACTACGGGAACCCTAGTCAAATCGGTACCGACGCGAACGATGACCCGGCAACCTGGGATGCACGATTCAACCCCGCGGGAATCGATAAGACGCAAGAAGATTCGATCATTCGATTCGCACCACAGAAACCGCGTGGCCTTGGGATTTCAATGGCATACTGGGATCCCCCGAATCCTGACGAAGAACACACCGACGGAATGGTGGCATCACAAATCATCGAATTGATTCAGCAAAAGAAGGACGAACCATTTTTCTTGGCGGCCGGTTTCTTCAACCCGCATTGTCCCTATGTGGCGCCAAAGAAATACTTCGACCTCTATCCGATCGATGACATCACGATCCCAAACCTGGATGAGGCAAAGGCCGACCTCGAGGACGTTCCGCCGATGGCGATTCAACGCGACATGAAGCAATGGCCTTTTTACTTTGACGGCATCACGGAGGACCAAGCCCGGAAATGCAAACAGGCCTACTTCGCTTGCAACTCCTTCGTTGACGCTCAGGTGGGGCGTCTGCTTGATGCGTTAGAGGCCAACGATCTGATGGACAACACGATCATTGTGTTCTGGTCGGACCATGGCTATTTCTTGGGCGAAAAAGGGCTCTGGTACAAACGCAAAGCATTCGAACGATCGGCTCGAATGCCAATGATCATTTCCGCTCCCGGCCTCAGTCGTGGCGGGTCAACTTCCAAACCGGTTGAGTTGCTTGATCTTTACCCAACGCTGGCCGACCTCTGTGGCCTCACGCCCCCCAAGGAACTGGAGGGCGCGTCACTGCGACCGCTCCTCACCAACCCGTCGTCCGCAACTTGGGACAAACCTGCCGTGACACAAGTCTGGCACGGAAAAAATGCGTGGGGCTATTCCATCCGCACCGAACGATGGCGGTACACCGAGTGGCTTGAGGGCCAAGCCGGAAAAGAGCTGTATGACCACGCCCATGATCCCGACGAGATAGATAACTTGGCCGAACATCCTGATCATCGCAACACGGTCGAACGTTTGTCACAACAACTTCGTCCATTCGTTCGCTTGAAAAAGCACAAACGAGTCCGCTAGCTTCCATCCACTTTGGCTCAAAGCCGAGTCGTCGCCCTATGAATTGCAGCATGCCGAATCGTTCCGTCAATGGAATCTTGCGACTGATCGTGGTCACTCTATCCCTGATGGTCACCAACTTAGCCGCGGAGGAAACGGACCGGTCCTCCGTATCGGCTGAAGATCATCCGCTGATCCTGGCCCATTACATGCCTTGGTATCAAGCGAAGCCGTTCGCTTCGAGCTGGGGATGGCACTGGACAATGAACAACTACGATCCAGAATCGACCTCCGCGACGACCGGCCTACCCTCGCTTGCGTCTCACTACCATCCGCTGATCGGACCCTACGATTCCGGCGAACCCGCCGTCTTGGAATGCCAGCTCTTGCAGATGAAGCTGGCAGGTATCGATGGCGTGATCGTTGATTGGTATGGGCTAACGAACTTTCGCGACTATGCCTCACTGCATCGCAATACATCTCGGTTGGTGGAACAGGTTTCCCGACTGGGCATGAAGTTTGTCATTTGCTACGAGGACCAGACTGTCCCAGCACTTGTCGAGGCGGGCAAGCTCGACCCAATGAGTCGAATCGAGCACGTTGCGAAAGAGATTGATTGGCTGCAAGACCATTGGTTCTCTTTAGACGCTTACGTGCGTGTCGACGATCGTCCGGTGCTACTATCGTTCGGCCAATCGGGACTCAGCGACGCCGAGTGGACGGACTGTTTGAAATTGGTTTCGAAGCCTGACACTTCGACATCAAGCAGTTCGAAACCAGTC
Source organism: Rubripirellula sp. (assembly GCA_051010815.1). Classification (GTDB taxonomy): domain Bacteria; phylum Planctomycetota; class Planctomycetia; order Pirellulales; family Pirellulaceae; genus Rubripirellula. Next base: position 9,678 of record JBPCVD010000021.1, on the reverse strand, counting down.
ACTTACATCAGCCAGCATCATCGGCGAACAGCGGCTGCGGGCGCATTTGATTGGCCGATCCCGCACGAAGGTCTTGGGGGTGTATCCCGTTTTTTGAAAGCGGCGAAGGAAATGCCCATCGCGATTCCCGTCGTCTTCCCGCGGTTCGTAGACATCTATGCCGAAGCGAAAGTGCACGAGAGTTGGGGACGCGTGGAAGACTCGGATGGTCAAATATTTCGCGAATCGCTGCGACAAGCGATCGCTAGCAAGCCCCGCCTGATTCAGATCGCAACCTGGAACGACTGGGGGGAAGGCACCGTGATTGAGCCGAGCCATGAGTTTGGCTACCGCGACCTGATCCACCTGCAGGAGACGCGACGCGTTCAAATGGATCCGAACTTCCCCGCCAACGCTGCCGATCTGAAACTGCCGCACGAGTTGCTACAACTACGCCGAGAGAATCCCACCCCGGAGAAAGCGGCATTCTTTGACCGAACGGCGATTCAGATCGCCGACGGTGAAATGGCCGAGGCTAGAACCGCACTGCGAGCAATGCGCGACGGCGACAAATGAGTTTTCGCCAGCCCATTCGGGCTCTGAACGCAAAAAACCAAGCTTAAACCCCGTGGCTTCGGCATTCACTGACGACATATTCTGTCGCACTCGGACTCTGCGTTCGTTATCCTGAAAGCGAAGTGTTCTTGGAACACTTGTACCTTCGAGGACTGAATGCAAGCCAACGGAAAAGACGACTGGACTTCGGGAACGACGGCTCCACTTTCGGACACAACCCTTCGCGAGGTTGCGGAAGTTTTGGTAGAGAAGCTGCGTCGTGGCGACGATCATGCGCTTGCAGCGTTGTTCGAACTCTATCACGATCGTTTCGTTCGTTTGGTCGAGTTTCGTTTGAATCACAAACTCCGCACGCGTCTCGATTCTTCCGACATTCTACAGGAGGCATACATTGATGCCTCCAAACGTCTTGACCACTTTTTCAGTCGAGAGTCGGCTTCGATTTCTGTTTGGCTGCGTTTGATCGTTCTGCAACGACTGCAACTGATGGTGCGTCACCACTTGCTGACTGACAAGCGGGATGCGCGTCGAGAAGTCTCCATCGGACGAGCCGCAGGCTCAAACGAATTCAACGACATCGCCCACCTACTTGCGGACTCGCTCACATCACCGAGTACCGCGCTGCAACGATCTGAATCGGTCACCTTGGTGGAACAGATGCTGGAAACGCTGTCGGCGACCGACCGCGAGGTGTTGCTGCTTCGCCACTTTGAACAAGTCCCCAACGATGAAGTTGCCGAGATCCTGGGCATCAGTGTCAAAGCCGCAAGTAATCGCTACGTACGAGCCCTATCAAAACTGAAGGATCTATTGAAAACGTTCGAGCGGAGGGGGCACCTGCAAATTGGCAAGTAGCACACACGCATCCAGTTGGGCCATCAACTTTGGATAAAGATCCTGAAACTATCGAGCAACTTGCCGACGAGATCTTGGATCGAGTTCGCGGAGGCAAGCAAATGCCTTCCGATGAGTTGCGTGATCGCTTCCCTGAGTTGTCCGACGATGTAAACGACCTTGCGCACACTCTCACCTGTCTCGAGGAAGCGAGTTTCCGCCGACGCAACTTAGTCGGGCGAACGACGACACTGGGCGCAAGTGGTCAGCAACTGCGTACGCTGGGCGGATTTCGCTTGATTCGCGAGATCAGCCGTGGAGGCATGGGGATCGTGTACGAGGCGGAACAGCAGTCGCTGCAGCGCCGAGTTGCCGTGAAGGTCTTGCCGCCGAGTCCCCTACTGAGCCAGGTTGAGCGTTCCCGGTTCGAACGAGAAGGGACGGCGTCCGCGCGATTGCACCACACGCACATCGTTCCCGTGATCGGAACTGGGGTCGAACAAGGTGTTCAGTATTGTGTGATGCAGTACATCAACGGATGCAGTTTGGACCAGCTTGTTCGCGAACTGCAGCGTCGATTCAAAGTGTCGGACGAAGCGATCACGGAACCCGACAAGTCTGGAAGCTCTGCAACGACAGAATCGAGCGATGTCAAATCGGATGCCGGCGAACATGATTCTGGAAACCATCCGGCGTCCGATTCCGAGGCGAGCGATACGCCGCCGACCAACGATGGAACGGATAGTCACTCCATCGAATCCCCGGAGATGCGTGGCATCGCTCTGCTAATGCAGAACCAACTGGAAGATACGACCGTGCCGCGTCACACGGATGAAACGTCACCCGATTCCATCGCGTCGTCATCCGACCGGCCATCGATCCCTTCGACTCCTGCATCGCTCCCACTTTGCTACTGGCGAAACATTGCAAGTCTGGGAGCGAGTGTCGCCAGTGCCCTCCAACACGCTCATCGTCAGGGCGTCTTGCACCGCGACGTGAAGCCTGGAAATCTATTGCTGGACCGTGATGGCCACATTTGGCTCTCCGACTTCGGACTGGCCAAAATGCAGGACGATCAGGATTTAACGGTGTCGGGGAATATCGTCGGCACCTTGCGTTTCACAGCCCCCGAATTGTTTCAGGGCGACGTCGACGAACGAAGCGATATCTACTCGCTTGGATTGACACTTTACGAACTGAGCACGTTGACGCCCGCGTTTTCGGCATCGGACCGAAAAACGCTGATGAAGCGTGTCATGACCGGCAATCCGGTATCTCCGCGGCAGATCAACGCCAAGATTCCGCGGGACCTTGAAACCATCATTTTGAAATCGATCGCTCAAGAACCGGCGAAGCGTTATCAATCGGCGTCGGAGCAGGCGGAAGACCTGCAAAATTTCGTCGACGATCGGCCCGTGATGGCCCGTCGTCAGTCGGCGTTTCAACGTGGTTTGCGATGGTGCCGACGACATCAAGCGGAAACAGCGCTGGCAGGCGCAGCGCTGACAATGCTACTCCTGTTTTCGGTGACGGTCTCGGTCGCCTACATACGTGAGGCGGCTTTGAGGCGTGAAGCGGATCAAAACACCGCGCGTGCCCGTGCTGCGCTGGATCGCGTTTGCAGCCTGTACCTGCCCGACTGGAAGAATTCGTCGACGGTTTCTCCGCACGGATCCATCAGCGTCGACCCAACGGCTGGATTACTGCTGCAGGAACTGGTCGGCTTTTACGACGATTTGGCCGAACGGGGGGATGAGGGACTCGCCGCCAAGGATGTTTTGGAAGGTGCCGCCGCCATGCGCCGCGTTGGCCTGATCTACCTGCGACTGGGTGACTTTAAAGAGTCGCGCGAATCCTACACCAAAGCAAATCGGCGACTTGCGAGTTACGCACAAGAGAACCCGGATCCAGCACTTCGGTTGGAACGATCCCGGGTGTTGAATGAGTTGGGAGACATCTACTGGCGAGAACGGCGGTTCAGTGAAGCCGATCGCTACCATGAACAAGCGCTCGCGTTGATCTATGAGATATTGCCCGATCCGGATGGCGAGTATGCGATGCAATACGAATTGTCGCGCACGCTGTATCTGCTCGGGCGCCGTGGGCGCGGACTTGGGGGCGGCCCAATCGGTTCCGCCAGCCAAACCCGACTCGATGCCCGAATTGGAGTTGTCAAACGATCCGCGCAGATCCTGGAAAAGCTGATTGATCGGCAGCCCTCCAATCTCGAGATGCAGCACCTGCTTGCACTCTGCTACCGCGAGACTGCCGATCTAAATCTCGGAGAAGACGGGCAGCCAATCGACGAATCGATGCGTCGCTCCCTCGCGATTCACGAACAGCTCGCGATATTCGCGCCGCAAGAACGTGGCTATCAGTACGCGCTTTGCACGTCGCTGCAATGGTTTCGCCTTGGCGAGACTCCCACCGATCCGGCAATGGACGAAGCTGCCAACCGTCTCTATCGCTCCGTCGAAATTGCAGAAAGACTCAGCGAGTCGCGACCCGACGAGTGGATCTATGCCGCGTCGCATGTCGAGGGGCTGATCAAGTTGTCGAATCTGCTCAAGCGGGCTGGCAAGAACGGCGAGGCAATCAAGATGTCCCAAACCGCCGTGAACCAGAGCAAGCAGCTCTCCGGAAAGCACCCCGACTATCACGTGCTAACAGTTTGGGTCGGTCATGCTCAAAGAAGACAAGGCGATTTGCTACGCGGCAATGGTGAATACGAACGGTCCCTGCGATCCTACAGAGCGGCCAAAAGTAAACTCGAATCGATGCTTCCGCTGAAGACATCCGTGCGTCACTCTGTGCTTCGGAATTTGCAGAAATTGCACGCCGGACAAGCCATCTCCTTTACTGCTTTGAACCAAGAAGGCAACGCGATTGAGTCAGCAAGAGAGTCTGAAATCTACCGCGCTAAAGCAGACCGACTGCGTGTCTCGACCCAATGATTTCACTCGACTGCGAACACGGCACTCGCGACACCAAGGCATCTTGATCACCGTCGCAGCCTACAGATTGAGCTGCTCGACGGTTGCCTCGTTCCCAGCACGCGTTCCAAGTGCCCCCCAGAGCCCGTACGGACTTGGTGAGCCAGAGTTTCCTCGTGTCGACGTCCGTCCATCGAGTCGAACGGCGGGTGCCGTGCTATCGCCGGCATCGATCGAGTCCGAGATAAAAACCACTGCTCCATCGGCCATCATCACGTGAGCCCCACCCTGATGACGACTCGACGCCGCCCATGTCCCTGTGCTGACCGAACTGTTGATAGAGCATAGCCCTGAGTTTGGTGGCAGCACGGTCAGGAATCCGGTGAAGACGGGGCGAAAATTCGCCCACTTGTAGCCGCGGCGATTTTCTGTCCCCGAGCGTGCCAGGATCGCAGTCTGGAACATTGGGTCCCAATATCGTGGACGCTCCGGATCGGCGAAGGAGATGCAGACCGAGGGATTGTTGCGTGGATCCCCGGCACCAACATCTCGTGCCGGTAGCGACGAGGTCGTGATCACAAAGTCACCCAGATCGGTCGCGATTTCACCACAAGCAATGGTGTTTGACAAACCATCCACGACATCGCGAAATTTCATCTGCTTGCGAGGCACGAAAACACCTCGGCAGGATGCCCGAACCTTACTAGCGACGTCCGCACTGGGAGGCCATCGACCGCTGTTGTCGCTCAACCCATCTGCCGTCAGATGCAAGGCATCCCCCAAACACGCGGCGTAGTTGGTGCGTCCTTGAGCTGGAAGCCCGACACCTGGATCGCTCGGACAGCGAAGTGTGGGAATCTCTGTGGTCCACGGATCGAATGGATTATTCGCGAGTCTTGCCAATCCGATTCTTGGGTTGGGCCCCATCGCTGGATAGATACCCGCGGCGGAACTGTAGGGCTTCGAGATCTGATCCCAAAGCCCCTGCTGATCCAGAAAAGGCGTCAACCCAACGAAGATGCTCAATTGAAGACGGTTGTGAGCGGTTACCACCGCGATGTCTTTCCCACCGGCACCACTCGCATCCCAACTGCCACTGTCCCGCCCCGTTCCACCGCCATGCGTGGGCAATTGCTTGAACGCCGAGTGGTAGTTGTGAACCGCAAGCCCAACCTGTTTGAGGTTGTTACTGCAACTCATGCGGCGCGCAGATTCACGAGCCGCCTGAACGGCGGGTATCAGCAGACCCACTAGCACGCCGATGACGACGATAACGACAAGTAGCTCAATCAGCGTGAAGCCACTAGCCGCAAATTGCTTTCGCATGGAAGTTTTGTTTTGGTACCTTTCCTAGGACATGAGACGTGCCGACCCCTGCGGGGTACTCTTGCAGTTCCGAATCACCTTGTCGTTCTATTCGGGCTTCTATCTCGGCGTTCCGCGTAATCTCCTCCGCGTTGGACTCCACGTAGGCCTGGATATCATCGCCATCGATGTAGGTTGGATCCGCGTTTCCACCACAGCCAACCACTCTCAGCGAAATCCCGATACCGATTGCTTGAAATCGACGAATCACACAGCTCCCGGTTCGAAGCGTAATTGCAGGGCTCTGTGATATCGTTTCTTCATTTCCTGACGGAAAAGATTCGATGGGCCATTCCGTCCAATACATGTTTATCCAACCCAACGTCAATCGCCTCGCAATATTCCTGAATTCGACCTGGCGAGTAATTCCACGACAGAAGCTCAGGACTGTGGTACACCGCAGGTCCGCTGGGGCCATCAGTTGAGCCCCCGCGTAACGTTTTCGCAAGTAAAATCCCGAATACCGATTCACCGGAGGGCCGTTTCCCCAGGCCCCCATTTCTGCTGACCCGAGTCGAAATGAATCAACGACTTTCCTCCAACCCCTGACTGGAGCGGTTGGCGAAACCCGCCGAGCCGCGTTGACGTCGAGAATAACCATGCCGAATCGAGACACGAATCGTCTGCTCGCGGGCCACACCTCGCGATTTTCTAACGCCGTGAAGGCTTATCTTACGATTGCCGCGTTGCTTGTTTTCGAGGCGCCTTCCGCCTTCGCCCAGTCGGAACGAGATACGAGCGGAGGGAAGACGTCGGACTCGACCGTCGCGATCGGGACTCAATTCACGGACGTCCAACAGGCAGGCCAACAGGGTGCGGACATATCGTGGATTCCGATACCCGACACGGATGATCGCTTTTACATGGGGCAAGAGGCGCAGGATGGACGGTGGGTGCTGACCGCCAATGAGTCGTTCTTTCCCAAGCTAGGGCTGCGAGCGACGGGGCAAGGTCGTTTGCCAGACATCAACGGTTTGAATAAGGGCGAGTCATTCACATCGATCACGGATTGGAATGACGATGACGTGGCCGAGTGGGGTGTGTTTGCTTTGCAGCCCGGCAAGATCAAGTATCGCGTTTGGATGTCCGCCAACGATTCGTCTGGAAAGTTTCAGCTTCGCTGTGGCGATTCGGTGAGTGACTTTCGGACGCGAGCAACGAATGACGGTCCGCAGCTGATCGCGGACGGAGAACTGTTGCTGGAACATCGGGGACGGCAATCGATCACGCTGCGTTGCCTGGACGAATCAAAAGGTGCAGCCTTGGCGGCGATTGATATTTCAGGTCGCCCAGTGCAGGGCGGTGCCGTGCTTCGAAAACGATGGCGTCCGGCAGCTGCCCACACGCGATTCAGCAGTTCAAAGAATCCGGATGCCGTGCGACTTTGGGTCATGGAAATGGACGCAGTCCCCGGCGACCTTCAATTCTACAGCCCCATGACGACTCCTTTTGGTTATTACGGTCCGACGTGGCGCGCCGACGGAACCGTCAATGCAGGCTTCAACTTTTCACTCTGGTCTTTCGGTCGTGGCAAAGAGGCTCCTCCGATCGAACAACACTCACACTTGATCGCTGTCGGAGATCGCTCCGCAAGTTTCGGCGGATTCGACCACGAGGGAACCGGCGTCAAAGTGCGCAACTGGGAACCGCTAGTGGGGCGGCAAGGACAACGCCAAGTTCTGGCACTGCGTGTAGAACCGGGGCCGGTGTACGACACCTACTTCAGTTACTTCTACGCGGCGGACGAACAGAGGTGGTATCTATTCGGAGCGGGGAACAAATACAACCGCGGAAAACCCCTCACTTCGCTTTGGGTTGGCAGTTTCGTCGAAGTGCCAGGTCGTGCGTCTGTGCAACGCAGTGGCCCCTACCCGCGCGTGATGCGTTATCGAGGATGGTGCATGGACGAATCCGGTCGATGGTACTCGCTTGACCGCATGAAACGAGGCAACGTCGACCGCGCAAGTCAGTTGACGCACACGAATCGTGGCGTGACGGAAGACGGCTGGTTCTACCTTCAAACGGGCGGATGGGAGTTTCGCAAACCGGCAACAGGTGACGATGTTCACGCGGCGAATCTCAAGTCACGTCAGGACGTTTCTTTTCTAGGCGATCGCGACCTGAACGTCTTGATGTCGATGCCTTCGATCATCGATGCATCATCTGTTGCGCGCGTGGGCAACGAGGTACGCGGCACGTTCTCCGTGCAGCATGCCGGCCGGAATCCGCAAGTCACGCTGTATTGGGGCAGCGAGGAAGCGTTGACGTTTGCCGATCGCTGGGAGCAGAGTAGGGTCATCGATGCTGTGCGTGAGGGAGCCAACGAGTTCACGCTTCCCGAGTTCCCATCCGACCAACCCTTGTTCCTGCGTGCTCGACTCGACAACGATTCCGGTAAGTTCTGGTCACCGGAAACCGCTCGTTCGCCCAGATAGAAGTGAAAAGCGGAGCTGTAGCGAGAGCATTGGAAGCCGGCGGCGACCCGAGTCGTGTCCTCTCCCTCACTTGGGATCGTTTAAGATGTGAGTCTGCTCCGATGCGGTGATGCAGCCGCATCGAATCCTGCAATCATTCTGATGGAGAGCGTCATGAATCAACCCACGCGCCGTTCGAGACGAGAATTCTTCGCTGATAGCGCAAAGGCTGCCGCTTTAACGACGGCAGCCAGCGTCGTGTCATCCCATGCCCTCTCCGCATCGGACAAGACGGCACCCAGCGACCAACTTGCTTTGGGGGTAATCGGGATTGGTCCTCGATGCACGTACGACCTGACTGCAATGTTGAAGTTCGACGACGTCCGTTGCGTTGCCATTGCGGATGTTCAGGCTTCGCGGCGCGATGCCGGCAAAAAGCTAGTCGACACGCATTACGGCAATCGGGATTGCGTGCTCTATCGCGACTTTCAAGAACTGCTGGCCCGCCAAGACATCGATGCCGTCCTGATAGCGACGGGCGACCGCTGGCACGCCGACGCATCCATCCTCGCCGCGCAAGCCGGAAAAGATGTGTATAGCGAGAAGCCGTGCGGTATCACGATCGATGCGTGCCAACGCCTCGCCGACACGATGCATGAAGAAAAACGAGTGTTTCAAGCGGGCACGCAACGTCGAAGCGTTCCCAACTTTCGCGAGGCCGTTGACCTCGTTCATCGCGGAAAGCTAGGCAAGCTTCATACGATGCATGCTTCGGTCTACGTTCCTGTTCTTGAGAACAGTTGGCTGCCAGCCGAACCGACGCCGGCGCCCGAGATTGTCGATTGGAATCTGTGGCTTGGCCCAGCGGCATGGCGTCCGTTCAATCAAAAATATGTCAACGGTCGCTGGCGAGGCCAGTGGGACTTTGATTCCGGCGCGCGATTGCTCGATTGGGGAGCCCACACCGTCGATCTCTGCCAGTGGGCGAACCAAGCTGACGACACGATGCCAATTTCTTACGAACCGACGCCGGAGAACATCGTGTGCCAATATGAGAATGGAGTGAAATTGGTCATCGACTTCCTCAGCGACCCGTTTGGTGATCGTTCGCCAAAATACATCACGCGACTTGGCACCTGCCCCGTTCGATTCGTTGGCGACGAGGGCTGGGTCGAAACGGGTGATGAGGGAGAAGTTGTTGTCGAATCGAAGTCGCTTCAGAAAGAGCTCCCAGATCCAACCAAGCGAGTCCGCGGTCTCGACGTCTCCGCCCATTCGCGAAATTTCTTTGATTGCATCCGCTCAAGAGGCGTGACCAATGCAAACCCCGACGTGATGCGACGTTCCCACATCGCATGCCATGCCGCTGCCATCGCTTGGATTTTGCAACGTCCCTTGGAACTGGATCCGACCACCGAGCGATTCGTCGACGATGATGATGCCAATCAATTGCAGTCCAGGGCGTCACGCAATTGGTCGACGTGAATCGAACACTGAACGCGTCCAGGTCGCAGAATTGCGACGACCAACCTCACCCAGGATTCGATTGGCATTCCCGGACGTCCGTTGCGGGCCAC
>JBPCVD010000020.1:0-14947 GCA_051010815.1 Rubripirellula sp. | reverse complement strand
TCGTCGCGACACGATGTCTCAGCACGGGCAAGGCAATCCGTTGGATGTCTTTCGGGTCGATGCTGAAACGGCCGTCCATGGCGGCCATCGCTTTCGCGCCGGCGATCAGGTTCTGACCCGCTCGGGGGCCCGCACCCCAGTCGACCAACTCGCGAACATATTCGGGAGCGGATACATCTTTTGGCCGAGTGGCGCGTACCAACTGGGACGCGTACCTGATGACGTAAGGGTTGACCGCGATACTGGAAACTAGCTTCTGAACATTCAGGATTGCTCGCGACGACAGCACCTTGTTGACGGTGACCGATTCGCCGCGCGTGGTTGCGGTAAGGATTTGTTCCTCTTCCTCCGCCGACGGGTAGCCCACCTTGATGTTGAACATGAAGCGGTCAAGCTGAGCTTCGGGCAGAGGATAGGTGCCTTCTTGTTCAATCGGGTTCTGAGTCGCGATCGTGAAGAAGGGTGCCGGAAGTTTGTAGGTGTCTCGCCCGACGGTGACCTGCCGCTCCTGCATCGCCTCCAGAAGCGCCGCTTGTGTCTTGGGCGGAGTCCGGTTGATCTCGTCAGCGAGCAGGATATTGGTGAAAATTGGCCCCTCTACAAAGCGAAAACTTCGCTTTCCGGCTTCATCTTCCTCCAGAACTTGCGTCCCAGTGATGTCCGAAGGCATCAAGTCCGGAGTAAACTGAACTCGCTTGAAGGAAACGTCCAGGATGTCAGCCAGCGTGCTGACCATCAGTGTTTTTGCGAGTCCTGGAACACCCTCAAGCAGGCAATGGCCGCGTGTAAAGATGGCGGCCAACAGCTGTTCGATTGTGTCGCTTTGACCAACAATGACTTTCGCCAACTCTGACCGCATGGTTTGCTGATGATCGGCAAACTCGCGTAACACGTCGCCCAAGTTTCGCGCTGCGGGCTGACCCGAGGCGGCTTGTTTGGGCGAAGGTTGGTTCGGTGGAGGAGGTGGAGGAGTACCGCTCATGGTGGAAAAGAAACATTCCTTTGCGGAGGGACGACGTCTGTCGATCGGGATTGCGAGTGCCTTGTATCGCATGGCACCACGCTATCTTAGACCGTTCGGACAGATGACGGGAAAGGGGGGCGGTACCTTACTCCTCATACTCGGCATGATCGTGAGCATGATGATCGCCACGCGCGAGGCACATGCCGACGTTGATGCCGCGGCGGTCCAGCGGTCGATTGATCGCGGAATTGCCTATCTTCGCAAAACGCAGAACGACCGAGGTGGCTGGGAGGAATATGGCGGGCAGTCGTGTGGTTTGTCCTCTCTTTGCACGATGGCCCTGCTGAACGCCGGCGTCTCACGGGACGATCCGAACATTGTTCAATCGATGCGTTACCTGCGTGGCTTTGAGCCCAAGGAAACGTACTCGGTAGCCCTGCAGACGCTGGTGTATTGTCAGCTTGGGGCGGCAGGAGACTTGCCCCGAATTCGTCGCAATGTCGAATGGTTGGTGCGGAGCCAAAAGCAGGTAGGGACGCCCGACCGGATTGGTAGTTGGGATTACGGAGGCGGTCGTGGAAGCGGTGACCCGTCGAATGCACAGTTTGCCCTGTTGGCGTTGGGGGCGGCACAGGACCGAGGAATCGAGATCGATTCGGAGGTCTTCCGTCGGTCATACGAGTACTGGATCAATCGTCAGCAACCACAGGGTGGCTGGGCGTATGGGCGAGGTCGTCGAACATCGGGAAGCATGACTTGCGCTGGCGTTGCCTCCATTATCATCGCGGGCAACAGGCTTGGCACTGACGCGAACGCTCAGCAGATAAGTTGTTGCGGTGCAGGCTCGAAAGATCAGGATGCAATCGAGTCGGGACTGGGGTGGTTGGCGAGGAACTTTACCTTGCAGGTGAATCCCGGCGGCGAGGCGATGACCAAGTTCTACTACATGTATGCGCTCGAACGCGTCGGCCGGCTCTCAGGTAGGCGTTTCATCGGAAAACATGATTGGTATCGCGAGGGCGCGGAACATCTGATCTCCCTTCAAGATGAGTTCCAAGGGTTCTGGTCGAACGTGGGTGCGATGGAGAACAAGAACGTCGCGACTTCGTTTGCGCTGCTGTTCTTGAGCAAAGGAAAGCGGCAGGTTGTAATCGGACGATTGAAATACAGCAGTCCACGCGCACCGCAGCAATGGCATCAACATCCCGATTCACTGAGGCAATTGGTGCGCCACGTCGAACGCGATTGGGGCCGCGATCTGACGTGGCAAACGGTCGACGCGGAAAGCGCAAGTCTCGAGGATATGTTGCAGACGCCAGTCCTGGTCGTCAGTGGTCGATCCAGTTTGAGGCTTCTACCGGAGGTTGCCGACCGATTGAAGCAATACGTCGACCAAGGTGGTTGCATTCTGTTTGAGGGTGAGGGTGGCGATGGATGTGGCGATGCGAGTCCCTTCGAGTCGAGCGTCAATCGCTTGTGTCAGGAATGGTTCGACGGGGCGGGCCTCGAACGATTGCCGCCGAGTCATCCGATCTGGTCTGCGGAGCACAAGGTTGATCCGGCGGTCATCGGCAATGATTTTTGGGTTTACGGTGTGCAGGCGTGTTGCCGGACCGCTGTGTTTTACGTACCCCGAAGCCTTTCGTGTCGTTGGGAATACGCCGACTTACTGTTCCATCGTGATCGTGGTTCCAAGCCGATTCGTGCACAGGCTGACGCGGCGGTCCGCATTGGTGAGAACTTGATCGCCTACGCCACAGGCCGAGAGTTAAAGGACAAGCTTGACCAACGCGTGATTTTGGACGCAGGCGAAAGTGTCGTGACGTCACGTGGTGCAATTCAGCTAGCAATGTTGTCCTTGGACGCTGGCGGAGAAGAGGCACGCCGAGCTTTACCGAACGTTGCGGCGCTCGTTTCGGCTCGAGTCCCGATCCCGATCACGGCAGCTCCTCAGGCGGTCGGATTCAATGCGAAACAGCTACAGGATGTGCCGTTTCTTTGGATCCATGGTCGCACCGACTTCTCCTGGGATGACGCGGAGCGGGAGGCGATTCGAGAATATGTCGAGAATGGTGGCGTGATCCTTGGATCGGCCGTCTGCGGAAGCAAACCTTTTGCCGACGCATTCCGTCGCGAAATCGCGAAAACCCTGCCCGAAGCGCCACTGAACGTCCTGCCTGCCGAGCATCCAGCTTTGGCATCAACGGGAGGTTTCGACATTCGAGGAGTCACAATTCGCACTCCAATGGAGGGGGGCAGAGAGATCTCGAAACGCGTGGGGCCCCCGGTTCTGGAGATCGCGTCGGTCGACAACGTGATTGGTGTCTTCTTTTCACCGCTCGATCTGAGCTGTGCCCTGGAGAGCCCGAATTCGGTCCAATGTCCGGGGTATAGCACCGAAGACGCCGCCAAAATCGTTGCGAATCTCGTACTCTTCGCCCTTCAGCAGTAGGTCCTGGGATGCCGATGAGGGCAGGTTAGACGCGGGATCGAGCCGTTTGGACCAAATCGACCAGAAATGGACCTGGATGAAGGCTCATTTCTACTTGTCGAAACCATGCCGTTGCTGCAATAATCGCCGCTTGAAATTCAAAAAACGACCAGAATTATCGATAGAACGAGCCCCCTCTGATGGCCAGAAGCAAGAAGAAAGCTGAAACGATTTTCCTCGTCTGCGAAGAATGCGGCGACTACAACTACTCGCTCCGACGCAAGCCGGGCGGCGAAAAGTTGCGAGTCAAAAAGTATTGTCAGCGGCTACGCAAACACACCGTTCATCTCGAGAAGAAGAAGTAATCCGCTTCTCCTGTTCGTAATTGGGCCACGTGGCGAATGCGCCGACGGGCCCGGTGGCCTTCGTCGGAGCCGAATCCGCACGAACCTCCGATCAGCCGCTCGAATCTGGCTGGTCGTCGAGACACAAGCTCGCATGAGCTGCACCCGTACGGTGCATTCTTTCGCTAAGGGAAACACCGTCAATCGGAGTCAAGGATGCAGCGCCAATGGCGAATCATTCCCCATGATGCGGGTCGGGTCGAGCAGTTGATGAAGACGGCTCGTCTTCCCGCAGTTGTGGCGCAGTTGTTGGTCAGTCGAGGCGTCTACAACGCTGAGGATGCCGCGAGTTTTCTTGACACCAAGTTGATGGGTCTTCGAGATCCTCAGCAACTTCCCGGCATCCCACGCGCGACGGAAATCCTGGTCGAGGCAATCCGCGACAAGACGCCGGTCGTCATTTACGGAGACTACGACTGCGACGGTATGACCGGAACTGCGATTTTGGTCAACGGATTTCGGATGCTCGGTGGCGACGTGAGTTATCACGTCCCCAACAGACTCGAGGATGGTTACGGCCTGAACGAAGACGCGATTCGCAAGCTTGCCCAACGTGGCAAGAAGGTCATCGTTTCCGTTGACTGTGGAATCACGAGTGTGGCTCACGCACAGCTTTGCAAAGAGCTCGGCGTAACACTGGTGATCACGGACCATCATACGATTGGCGATCAGTTACCCGAAGCCGATGCAATCGTGCATCCACGGTTGCCTGGTTCAACCTATCCCTTTGGCGAACTCTGCGGGGCAGGCGTTGCGTTCAAATTGGCGTGGTCGATTTGCCAAAGCGTGTGCGGCGCCAAAAAAGTGACCGAGCCGATGCGTCGCTTTTTGATGCAGTCACTGTCGTTGGCGGCGATCGGGACCGTGGCGGATGTGGTACCACTGCTCGACGAAAATCGAATTCTCGTCGAGCACGGAATTCGAATGCTCCGAGCCGAACCGGTCCCCGGCCTGGTCGAATTGATGAAGGTCACAAAACTCGATCAAGTCTCCGCTCTCGATACCGAGAGCATCGCCTTCAACATCGCGCCGCGACTCAATGCAGCTGGTCGACTTGGGCAGGCGCAGCTTGCCGTGGAATTACTCACGACGACTCCCGGTGAGCGTGCGACACAGTTGGCGGAATACATCCACCAGCTGAACACGACCCGTGATAGCTTGCAACGAAGTGTTTATCTGGCGGCCGATAAGCAGGCCAAGTCAGAGTTTGACGCTGAAGGGGATCCTGCATTAGTTCTGGCTGGCGTTGGCTGGCATCAAGGTGTAATCGGTGTTGTCGCCGGCCGACTTGCAGACAAGTACGCAAAGCCGGTGATCGTGCTTTCGTTGGACGCGGCGGGCAAAGTGGAAGCGGTCGGTTCCGGCAGAGTCGGTGGAACCTCGATCGATCTTTATGAAGCCTTGTGTGAATGCGACCATCGCTTGGTTCGATTTGGTGGTCACAAAGCTGCTGCGGGATTGACCGTTCATGAACGGGAGGTCGAAGCATTTCGAGGCGATTTCTGTGAGGCAATCGCGCGACAGTGGGCGGACAAGGAAATCGTTCCCGAGATCGTGATCGATGCGGAAGCAGCGCTGGGCCAGCTCAACTTGGAGGTTGTCAAGCAAATGCAAATGTTGGCGCCGTTTGGAGCCGGAAACCCGAGACCCGTTTTGTTCTGCAGTGGTGTCGAACTTGATGAGCCTGCAAGGCGGATGGGTGGCGGTGACCGCCATTTAACAGTGAAGCTGCGGCAAGGTAGCAAAGTCGTCCGCGGTGTGGCGTTTAGTGCGGGGGACTGGTGCGACGAACTGAATGCGGCAGAGGGCCCCATCGAAATCGCCTATCGTCCCGTGATCAACGAGTTTCGTGGTTTCCGCAAAGTCGAGGTTCACTTGGTGGATTGGCGACCAGCGACGACGCTTGCTGCAGTCTAGGACTCGCGACCGTATTGTCGCGAATGCATCCGTTGTACTTTCTCTCTCGATTGAGCGACTAGACTGAAAGAAGTCGCTGCGACGCAAGTTCGCTCTCCGTGCGAAGGTGGTTAGATGTTTCGGATACGATCCCGATATCAATGGTTGTTTCTCATCCTCGGTGCGATCGTCATTCCTTGGGCGCTTATGCAAGCGGACGAACCGGAACCGCAGGCGAGCGAGCCAGCCGGTTCAGAGTTGGCCGTCGCGACGTTTGCCGGCGGTTGTTTTTGGTGCATGGAGCCGCCTTTCGACAAGATGGACGGCGTCGTCTCGACGACGTCCGGCTATACCGGTGGCCGAACTGGTGACCCAAGCTATGAGCAGGTGAAGACAGGGCGCACGGGACACATCGAGTCGATGCAGGTAAAGTACGACCCCACTCGCGTGTCGTTCGAGCAGTTGGTCTCGCTGTTTTGGCACAACGTTGATCCGACGCAGGCCAATGGCCAGTTTTGCGACAACGGGAACCAATACCGCACTGCCATCTTCTTTCACGATGATACGCAGCGAATGGTTGCGGAAGAGACCAAAAAGAGCGTCGCGAACGAACTCGGTAAACGTATCGCCACCGAAATCCTGAAGGCGGAGACGTTCTATCCTGCGGAAGATTATCATCAGGACTACTACAAGAAGAATCCAACGAAGTACAAGTTCTATCGTTGGAAGTGTGGCCGGGACGCGAGGCTCGCCGCCGTTTGGGGCGAAAAGGCTGGCAAGCCATAACCTCCGAGTGTTCGCTGGGAACGACGATCGATGACGAGCGTCGAGAAAGGCCGCGTCGGGAAAGGCCAGCGTCGAAGTTTGCTCAGCGACATGACCCGTGACGGGTTGCGAATCTTCACGTTGTCGCGAATGATGTCGTCGCCGAACCTTGGTGGTTCGCACCCGCGATGCTCTTGCCCCACAAACGCTGATGCCTGTTGCGCACCGAACCCGAATTGAGTCGTTGGATTGCATCGTTGTCGATGGAGGTCCTTCCCCCAGTATCGCTGTCGTGATCTGTCACGGATACGGAGCTTCCTACGACGATCTTGCCCCATTGTCGGGTGAGTGGATGGGCCTGCTTGGCGAGGATGCGAAGCCGTTTCGGTTTGTGTTTCCCGACGCACCAAATTCACTTGCTGAAATGGGGATGCCGCAGGGGCGCGCCTGGTGGCCGATCAACATGGCTCGTCTCGCCGAGGCCGTGCAGGCTGATAGCTTCGAGGAATTACACGATCATCAGCCACCTGGCATCTCGGAAGCGCGAGCAGCATTGTGCGCGACGATTCAAAGTGTGAAGTCGGATTTGGGAGGAGTGGAGACACCCCTCGTGCTCGGCGGATTCTCACAGGGTGCCATGTTGGCGATGGACGCCTCGCTTCGAGGTGCGATCGCGTCGCCGCAACTCTTGTTGCAGTTTTCTGGAACCGTTATCTGCCGACCGCAATGGCAACCCTCGATGGCTCGGCTTAACGCGACGCCCGTCTTCCAGTCGCATGGAACGATCGATCCGATTCTTCCCTACAGCAGCGCAGTTGTGCTCAGCGAGTTGCTGAAGGATGCCGAAGTCGATGTCGAATTTCATTCCTTCGTCGGACCGCACACGATCGACGTCGAATCAGTCACGCGGACTGCTGAAATGATGCGAGCACTTGCCACGTCATGAAGCGACTCGGTCTTGTGACAGATCGCTGCTGTGGGGGCTGAGATCGAAGAGACCAAAATCACGTGCCGGGATGAGTCGCCCCATCATCGAAGAATCGACCATGTTCGCGTATGCGATTGCCGAAGCGTTGTAGATGGAGACGATCTCCGCGATTTCGCCATTGGCCCGTTTCAAGCCTTCGAGGCATCCAGCGACGGACTGAATTTTGCTGACAGACTCGTCTCGTTCGATCTCGCGGACCAGTTTTTCAACGATGTCGATGAAGTCTTGCTCGCAGAGGGAAAATCGGCGAATCGAGGTCGCGTTCGGATGCGGCGGGTCGATTTCGGACAACGCCCCTTCCGCCTCTTGGCGATTCTTTCGAAGACTTTTGAGTTGTCGACTAGGAGCAAAAACGCTCGGAAGCGAATCGGACAGATGCGAGACTATCAGGTGCCGACCGGCCAACTGTGATTTCAGCTGGCTCAGTTCCGCGGCCGTACGATCGAAAAGAGACCGAAGTTGGCACCATTTCCGATAAGCGAAGAACGCGAGAGCGATCAGAACGATCGGAAAAATAACGAGAAAACTACCCACTTCGAATCGACCCTACTGTCTTGCTTGATTGGCTGAAGACCTGTTCTAGGCAGCACTCGGCTGGTAGCCTGTGCTTGCTAGTAGAGAGCCCCACGCGGTCATAAAAATTCAGGGTCTTGCGTTCCCCCCGTACTGGCGGGAAGTTAGCAGACGCCGAGCTATCGTTGAATACAGTCAACCTCTTTCATCCACACGGAAAGGTGGCGCTGGGCTTAGGTGGGCCAATTTCGCGAGAAAATCTGGGTCGCCGGGCAGTTCTCCAATTTCAAGAGCGGGACCTTCGCTACTTGCCGAAGCAAGTGGGCGAAAGCTGCTCGGACCTGTTTCTTCCTCTCGTAAGAATCGATGACTCGAATCGCTAGCAGACGCCCGGGATCGGGTGAATTCAGCGCCGAATACCACAAAAAGCTGATCGATCTGGTTCCAGGGGAATGCCTCATGGAGGTGTTCGAGGATCAACTCTACTGGACCTGTGAACTTGCGAGTCACCTCAGCACCGAGCAGATTGATAAGATCCATCCCCCGTACGAATGGACCATTCGTCAGGTCGTCGAGCATTGTGTGGATGCTGAACGTGTGTTTGGGTATCGCATGCTGCGGATTTCCGCGGGCGATGAGACCTCGCTGCCGGGTTGGGATGAAAACGCGTACGCGGACAGTCGATTTGGCCTCGGAAACTTCTCGGGGTTAGTGGCAGAATTAGGGTTCCTGCGTCAGGCAAATCTGCAGCTATTACGAAGGATCGTCCCACGCGCGTGGGATCGCGCGGCTGAAGTTGATGGCGGCCGGATGACCGTTCGAGGCATTGGTTGGATCGCCGCGGGGCACTTGCACCATCACTTTTCGATCATTGAAAAGCGATGCGGATTATCGGTGCAGCGGACGCGCGACAGCATAATGAATTCGTAAGACGGAAAACGCGGTTCGGGCGTCTGAGCCTGTGAAACGCGTTCGCAATTCTGTTTTCAATTAAACGTAAGGGTGATCAGTTGTTCGAGGAGAATCTCACGGCACTACTCGGTCCTTCCGCCGATCCAGTTGCCGCAGGTTGGCAATTAAGGCAACTAGCGGAAGCGTCGCAGGGTAAGGCGAAGCAGTTGGTGGAAGAGGTCGCGACCCAGGCGGACCAACTGGGACCATCCGACCCCGCGATCCTGGGCGGATTGCTACGCGTGATTCATACGGGCGTGTTGCAATTAGGCGCCGAGGCCATTTCCGAGCTGAGTCCGGCACAGCTTCAAACCATTCTGGAAGCATTGCCGAGCAAGGCTCCGAATCGCTACCTGTTGTTGCAATTGTTGGCCATGCATCGGAGCGAAGATGCGCTGCGTCGCTTGGTGCTGCTTCTGGATGAATCACCCCCTGCGAAATGGATGGAAGCGGCTCAAGTACTCAGCCCGCTGATGCAGCATGCTGACTGGCCGATTGACGCGTTGTTCCCTGCCGTGCTGGACGGATTGCAACACGCCGCACTTGCTTCGCCCTTGTTAGATTTAGCGAACTATCTCTACCGCGAAGAACGTGTGTCGGAGCATCCCGGGAAAGAGCGATTGCCGATGTTGAACCATCTCCTCGGTGAAGTCAGCGGTCGGCTGAGTTTGTTTGAGGAGAACCCGCGAACATTTGGTGATGACGTCGATACGGTTCAGGCCATGCTGGGCGAGGCGGTCGCACTGGCGGTTTCCCTTTGCGATACCGTTGGATTGATTGGCGACGAAACCTCGATCGGCAAGCTGAACCAAACCATAGAGTTGAAGCATCGGCGTGTGCAATGTGAGGCGGCGGGAGCCCTTGCGAAGCTTGGTGATGAACTCGGCAAGAAGCGGTTGCTAGATCTGACCGAGGATCCAGCAGCGCGACTTCGGGCCATTCACTATGCCGACGAAATCGGCTTTGGTGACTTGGTCAACGCCGACGATCGTAGCGATACGGCCACGGCGGAAGCCGAGATGGCGCTGTGGCTCTGTCAACCTCAGCAGATGGGCGTTCCTCCGACATCGGTCGAGGTGATCGAATCCAAGCGGTTGCTGTGGCCCAGCTTCAACGACCCCGTCGACGTTTTTCTGGTCCGATTCGAATACAACTTCGGGGATCGAACTTACAGCAACGTTGGCGTTACGGGACCGGTCGTATTTGCGATGTCGACGGATGTCGCGAATCTACCCATCGATGATATTTACGCGATCTACGCCGGTTGGCATGCCGAGCACGAAGAAATCTTTACCGTCCAGGCCGACCAATTCAATGAAGCGCAGAAGCGTGTGATGGAGTCGTTCGAGAAGCATTTGGAACATCTCGGCTACAGGTCGATCAAGCCAGCTCTACTGGGCATTTTCCTGGATGAGCAGGCAGGTACCTTCACGGCAGTGCGTGATGCGACCGAATGCGTGGTCATCACGGACAATCTAGAGACGATCGATCACCCGATATCTGGACGATTGCGGCCCCTCTCCCCCGATGATCTCTTTAATCTGTATAAGGGTCGAAAAATGTTGCGAACGTTTAATTCCAATTCGTGATTCCCCTGATAGCGGCAGAGTAATCGATGGCATTCAATCTAGGGCGAGTGACGGATTGTGAGGGACGCATCCAGCGTGATTTCGTCGAATTCGCACGACTCTGGTCGCAAGTTCGAGAAGATTGGCTGGACGATCGTTGCCGTCGATTTGAGAAAGAGAATCTGTCGACCATCGGTCCCAGCCTCAGTCGCTTCTCTGCGTCCTTGCACGAGTTCTGTGATGCGGTGAGAAAAGCAGATATTGACTTGCGAGACGATCAGCGACCATCGGACGAGTTAAACTAGAGGGGTCCTCTTCGCTCCTCTCGAACTTCGTCTCGACTATGAAAGACTCGTCCGTCGGCCCGGCTGGCCTATTTGACACACGCCGACAAAAGCGATTGCTTGAAGGATTGGCGGAGCGGTTTCAAACCTGTTTGTCGCAACAGGGAGAATTGCAACTCCTTCACACAAAGCAGCGCGCCGACGAGGAAACGCAGTACGGCGTCGACCGAGCGTCGACCACGGCCGAGTGTCGTGGGAAGCGTCGTGACATGTTGATGGCTTGGGACCAGGCAGAAGAAGACCTGATCAGCGAGTATGAGTCGGCAGCGATTCGCAATCGGAAAGAGTTGAATCGCCTGGGTGTTGTCTTTCGTCGAAAACGGGCCGAAGAGAGTCAGGTGATTGAACGGAAGGTCCAGGCGCGGCGCCAGGCCGTCTTGGAGCAATATGAGAATCGGAAGAACCAGCCCGGCCAGCAGAAACGCAAAGAGACAAAGTTAATCGATGAGTCTCTGGGTCCCATTCATCAGCAATTGGAGTGGGCCCGCGCTTTAACGATCCGACGTCTTGACCGATTGCCCGAAGTGCCCAAGTCGGAGGATCCTGAGGACGACATGCGTGAAGCCGATCCCGATTCGGTGCAGCACGCGCTGGAGGCGATCGAGCGTTTGACTCGGAAATGCAACAAAGTCGTGGGAGAGATGCAGACTGGTGCGGCATCCAAGATTGTGGACTCGTTCTATTTGCCTGCCGGTGTTGGTTCCTTCGTCCTGCTCTGGGCGGTAGTCGCCTTCTTTGTCGCTCCTAAGCCGCCCTGGTTGTGGATGGCGGCGGGCATCATTCCTGCGGGCGTGTTGGGGTTCACGATCTACTTGATCCTTCTGTGGCCCCTTAAACGGATGACGCGTCAGTTGTATCCCCAAGTGGAGAGACTGGGTCAGGCTTCCGAGGCGTGCGCGGCCCAAGGCAAAAAGATCTCTGCGCAGATCGCGTCCGATACGTCCGCCGAACTGATCCAGCGTCGCGATGCCCACATTGAGGCGGCAGAGCGCTGGCAGACAGAGCAAATTGTGGCGATGGAAACAAAGTTGGAGGCAGAGCAAGAGGCGATGCGCACCAAGCTGACGGATTCATTGAAGCACGCGGACGTGCACTACACCGAAACCTCCGTGCGAGTCGGGCATGAAATGCGTACCAAAGCGGATGCTTTGGCTCAATCCATCTCCCATGAACTCGTGCAAGCGGATCAACAAATTCAGCAACAACGTGACGGCAAAGCAGCGGAACGTTATGGACAACTTCAACATCTGGCGACCCGCTTGAAAGATGGTGTCAGCCGTGGACTCAATCGAATCACGTTGTCAGATCAGCAAGTGAGCGATCGCTTTTCCAGCTGGGAAGATGTGCTCGCGACGAACTGGCCGAGCGATCGTAATGTGGACTTCCTTCCCTTGGGCTGGTTGAGTGTCGATGAGATTTTGGGGCAACTGCTAAATCAATCCTCGCCGCGAGATGAAGCGAATGCGGATGGGAACGGTTCGGCGGATTCGGGCAACGTCCCAGCGTTGTTGGCTGACACACAGGTGCCCGAGACTTTGCCCGTCGTGATGCATCGTCGCTTACATAGTGGCGTCGTGATTCAGTGTTCTGAGTCGCATATGGAACAGGCGCTTGATCTTGCGCATCAGATCTTGTGGCGTTTGTTGCTTGGCGCGCCTCCGTCTCGCTCCAAACTGACGTTGATTGATCCATTGGGGCGTGGTCAGCACTTCACTAGCTTCATGGCGCTCGCGGATCATGATCCATCATTGGTGGGGCACCGCGTGTGGACGACCGACGCAAAGATCGAAGCCCGACTCGGCGAGCTTGCTCATCATGTTGAAGACGTCCTTCAAGCGAGTTTGCGAGATCGCTTTGAACGTATCGAGGACTACAACCAGGTTGCTGGCTCGATGGCGGAGCCCTACCGTGCTGTTGCTGCCGTCGGTTTCCCGGAAGGTCTGTCGCGCGAGGGCTATCGACATTTGAAAGCGCTGTTTGAAAGTGGCCTGCGGTGCGGAATCTTTACGGTGTTGGTTTGTGATTCGGCAAACCCATGGCCGAGCGACATGCCGGTGCCGAGCGGTGACAAGGTCTTGCATCTGGCGATCAACGCGGAAGGGCAGTGGCATTTGCAGTCGGAAGGTCTCGAATCATTGCCGTTCCATCCGGCGACGACGCCTCCCGTCGATATGCGAGCGGAGCTTGTCGAACGGATCGGCGAGGCCGCGGTAACGGCGTCCCGCGTGGAGATCCCCCTCCAGAACGTAGTCGCGAAATCGGATGCGGGTGAGGGCAACACCGACGACGGGATCGATATCGCGATCGGCAGCCAGGGCGCAAATCGGGCGCTCAGCCTTGATCTTGGTGAGGGCGTTCGCCAACACGTATTGATCGCCGGTAAAACAGGCTCGGGAAAGAGTACGTTGTTGCACTCGATCATCACATCCGGTGCCTATCACTATCGACCTGATCAACTGCAGTTCTATTTGCTGGACTTTAAGAAAGGCGTCGAATTCAAGTCGTATGCAGATCATGGTTTGCCACACGCGCGAGTGATCGGGATCGAGAGTGAACGCGAGTTCGGCCGAAGCGTGTTGCAACGTTTGGATGAAGAACTGCAACACAGGGGCGAGAAGTTTCGCGCCGCCGGTGTGCAGGAGTTGGGTGAGTTCCGCAGGATGACCGGTGAGCCGCTTCCACGAATCATGTTGGTTGTCGACGAATTCCAAGAATTGTTCGTGCGAGATGACAGACTGGCGGGCGACTGCACGATGTTGTTGGATCGTTTGGTTCGACAGGGTCGATCCTTTGGGATGCACGTCGTACTCAGCAGTCAATCGTTGGCGGGAGCTTATTCGCTGCCCCGCGCGACGCTTGGGCAAATGGCGGTGCGGATTGCGATGCAATGCAGCGAATCAGATGCGGCACTGATCTTGTCTGATGACAATACGGCGGCACGTTTGATCAGTCGTCCGGGCGAGGCCATCTACAATGACGCCGGAGGACTTGTCGAAGGCAATCAACCGTTTCAGGTCGCTTGGCTTTCCTCCGATAGTCACCGTGAACTACTGACCTCGATCGCGAACAGGGACGATTCGTATCATCAGCAGTTGCCGCCCCCGGTGGTGTTCGAGGGCAATCGGCCCTGTCGTTGGACCCCCGCACTAGCGGAAGCCGGTCGACAGAGTGACAACCAAAAATTGCTTCGCGGATTGTTGGGAGAGTCTGTTGAAATCGGGCCGCCATCGTCATTGGAGTTGGGACGCGATACGGGTCGCAACGTACTGGTGATCACTCCTGCGGAGTCGCGACGACCGATTCTTGCATCGGTCATTTCGGGAATGGCAAAATCTGACCCTCGGCTAGAGGTGATCTATTTTGATGGGACGCGCGTCGATGACGTGGAGTCTCTTGTGCCCTGGTTGGAGGAAACAGGAATCGCGAACAAGAGGGTCAAGGCTCGCGATTGTGAAACGGAAATGAATCGGCTCAATGATTTGATCAAGGAACGGGGCGATGAAGCCGAAGATGTTGCGCCCGTGATTGTGATCGTCGATCCGTTAGAAAGGTTTCGCGATCTGCGACAGGATGACTCCTTCAATTTCTCGCTCGATTCCCCCGGTGCTGCGGTCGGAGGTGGCGTCGCGTTACAGAATGTGTTGCGAGACGGGCCCGCTGCGAATGTCTTCGTGTTCTTGGTAGCCGGTTCTGCGGAGACGCTTTCGCGATGGCTACCACGTGCGTCGCAACACGATCTTGAACTTCGGATTGTTGGGCAAATGAATCAGTCCGATTCCGCGCTGTTGATTGATTCGCCGGTCGCATCCGATCTCTCGGCGGCCACGATGCTGCTTTACGATGACTCGGATGGACGTATCACCAAGTTCCGGCAATGTGATTTGCCCGACAGCACGGCGGTCAAAGACTGGTTGTCATCGTAGCGTTCGTGTCAGGGTGCAAGTGACGAGGGGAACTTCACCAACCCATGGTGTTGGGGCCCCCTTTGAATGGGCCGACGATCTCCTGCGTAATCCAGCCACCATAGAAGTCGCCCTCCTGCGCCGTCACGCGTTCGTCATCGACATAGCAAGCATCCGTTTTGCTGGGGTAGAACGCGAGGTAGCCGGCAATGGGCGTGAAT
>JBPCVD010000019.1:0-7687 GCA_051010815.1 Rubripirellula sp. | reverse complement strand
GCCAAAGTGAGCTCGACCCGAGTGGCGGCATGACGCTCGCCTCGGCGCTTCGAAACGCCGTGCGTCAGGACAGTGAAGTGTTGTTGGTCAGCGAAACTCGTGACCCTGAGACGGCAGAGGCAGCGATGCAGGCTTCGTTGACAGGGCACTTGGTTTTCTCCTCCCTGCATGCGAGTGACGTTGCGTCGGCGTTACGACGATTGATTCAGTTAGGTGTTCCCCACTACGTGATTCGCAGTGGCGTGCGTGCGATCATCTCGCAACGCTTGCTTCGTAAGGTGTGTGAGACGTGTCGTCAGGGGACGAAAGCGAGGCAGCCGCAGGGGAGTGAGGGCTCGGTTGGCCGCTCCGGGACCGCGTGCGAGTCCTGTGCCGGCGTTGGATACCTCGGACGCCTGGCGCTCGCGCAAATCGTTTGCTTCGACGGGAGTGATCCCGTGGGTGAGGCGTTGGCCGATAGCCTCGAAGCGGGGGCGTCGGCGGCGCAAATGAGGGCGGCGGCGGCGGGTGTCGGTGGCATCGATCTGTTTCGCCACGCCCAAGACGCGGTGGACCGCGGTCTGACCGACATGGACGAGGTCTACCGGGTTCTCGGTCGATCGATCTCGACTTGAACGATCGATGCGATCGTTACGCAATCGCGTCTCGGCTCGTGCGAACCGACTGGCGGAGTCTGTTGTGACATCGCCCTGTCGTCGCGATATCGCCCTATTCATCGGGCTGAGCGTAGCGGTGCAAGAATGCTGCCGTAGCCTCGGCGACGAAATCGATGTCAGCGGAGGATTTGACGAGCAGATGATCCGCGTCCTGCAATGCGATCAGGCTTGCCGACTTTCCCTCCAGGGGTGAGTTCTGAATCAAGCCCAGGATTCGCAGCGCATGGTCGTAATTGACCGTCGCATCCACTGGGGAGTGAAGGAGAAGTGTCGCCGCCGAAATCCGTCCGATCGCGGCCGTCAGATCGTGCGCGCGAAAATCATCCAGCATTTCACGTCGAATCTCCCACTCGATGCCGCCGATCGTCACCGTACCCCGCCCCACCGAGTCGATCTTGTCGTCCATCCTGGAAAGCAGATGCGCGAGGTGTTGGGTGTCGCTTGGCGCGGCCAGTGTGACCAACGCTTTGGGCGGTCGCTCTGGGAACGCGAATTCTCCGTCAAGCCGTCCCGCAACCGCGAGCGATGCCGCGCCACCAAAGCTGTGCCCGACCAGTCCCGTGACGGGGCCAAGTTCTTGTGCTGAAAATTGAATCGCCGAGCAGAGGTCTTGGACATTCGTGCGAAAGCAGGTTTCCGAGAATTCACCTCCACTGCCACCCAGACCCGTCATGTCGTACCGCAGCACGCCGATGCCCTGGTCAGCAAGCGCTCGAGAGATGCGGACGATCGCTTTCAGGTCTTTATTGCAGGTGAAGCAATGGCTGAAGACCACCACCGGAAAGGTTTCCCGATCGTCGGGGCGATCGATGATGCCTGCCAGCTCGAATCCGCTGCCACCGTCAAAACGGACGCGGTAAGAAGTCCTCGCCACCGGTCAGATCACTCAGCGTTCGCCTTCGCCGCTACCGATTCGGCCAGCCCTGAACGCTTCGGCCATCGCCATCGGTACTTCCGCTTCCGCAAGAACCAGCTGCGAGCGATTGTCTGCGACCTTGGCCTTCATCTGTTGCTCATCGGCAATCGCCTCGGCTCGCCGACGTTCCGCGTTCGCGCGGGCAACACGGGTGTCGGCTTCCGCCTGGTCGCTTTGAAGTCGAGCGCCGATGTTCTCGCCAACGTCGATGTCCGCAATGTCAATCGAGACGATCTCAAAGGCCGTTTGAGCATCCAATCCACGCGAAAGCACAACTCGCGTGATCATGTCGGGGTTTTCCAGGACATGAAAGTGAGTTTCCGCTGACCCGATGGAACTGATGATGGCCTCACCGACGCGGGCGATGATCGTATCTTCGGTCGCACCACCGATCAGCTGCGAAATGTTAGTCCGCACGGTGACACGGGCCCGAACTCGAAGCTCAATTCCGTTCTTCGTAATCGCGCTAAGGGTCGTTTTGCCGCTGCGAGATGGGTCGGGGCAATCGATGACCTTTGGATAAACGCTGGTCTGCACCGCATCCAAAACGTCACGACCCGCCAAGTCGATCGCTGCGGCCTGATCGAAATCGAGCGGGATTTCGGCACGATGGGCGGCAATGATGGCATGAATCACGTTCATCACGTTGCCACCAGCCAGGTAGTGAGCTTCCAGTCTGCGGGTGCTGATCCCATCCTCGCGATCAGTGTTCAGGCCAGCCTGTGCCGACATGACTTTCGCCTGGACCACCACGTTCGGATTGACCTTCGTGAAATGCATCCGGATCAAGCTGATCAAGCTCACATCGGCGACCGACATGTACGCCTGGAACCAAAGTTTGAAGTACCTCAGGAAGAAGAAGACGAATGCGGCCAGAAGAAAAGCTGCAAAAATCCCAAGGGCGGTCAACAGAATGGAACCGGTCGTCCACGCCGCCATGGGGACTGGCGAAAGCGGAATGAACGGAGTTGCCAGCAAGTAAGTCATGATGTGCCTCTAGAGTGCGAACCTTGTCGCCGTTTTTTGCCCTCTTGATGATAAGGCGGGAGGGGGCGGCTGCAAAGTATCGAGCATCCACGCAAACCCCGCTTCCACTCACAATCCGGGACTTTCCCGGGCGTTGCCGGCAGAAATGCTCGTGATTCAATGAGGTTCTTGCGGTAAGATGGTCATCAGAGAGGAGAGTTGAGGATTGAACCTGGGACCAGTTGGTAGTGGTTTGGTCGTCCGAAATCTCTCACGGGGTTTTCGGTGTCGTTCGGCCATGAGGGCTGGCACCGCTTTATCCCAACGTGGCCAAGAGGGACGAAAATCTATGCATAATCAATGGAGCCCAGGGGACTGGGCTGTCTACCGGAAGAGTAAACGAAGCAAATCACCCGGTCCGCGAGCCGCGAATGTGAATGCCTCCCCCAAAGGCGAGACGTACACCTACGTCGTCGACAAATTTTGGGTCGTGGAGAGCGTTCTGCCGGGGGATCGGGTTCGCTTGATTACCGCGTCAGGAAAGTCACATGTGCTCGATGCGGACGACCGTTCATTGAGGCATCCAAGCCTGCTCCAGAAGTTTGTTTGGAGAGAGCGATTCCGTTCGGCGGAAGGTAGCCTGCGGGGCGATGGGCTGTCGGCCCAATAGGCCCTGAACGATCGGCGGGCGTCTTGCCAAGATTTTTCTGGCCGCCCGAGATTGGAAGTTTGGCTCGGCAACGACGCCTCTGATTGGCGCCCGAAAAGAGTTGCCGTCGAGGCGACGAGTCTGCTTGCCCTGCCCCGGGAGGTGTCGCGTCAGACGAACTTCTTGAGGGCGTTAGCGACCAGTTCTGGGTCGTCCTGTTCTTGCAGGTGCTGGATCTGGTCCGCGGGCAGTCCGACCTTTTCAAGATGGCTTGCGAGCCGTTTCCAAATGGTCAGCCGCTTCTTTCCCTCGCTGAGGTACAGCTCAGTGATCGCCTCTTGGGCCTTTTGCAAACCAATCGCGTCTCGATTGCGATAATAGTTCTTGATTATTTTTTCTTGATGGCGGCTGCGTTCGGGTGGCATCGAGGTTTTCTTGGGAAACGAGGCGTTTGCGGGTTGCAGATTTTGGTAACTGACCCGATTATCGGCTCCAACATCGCTGATCTATAGTGGTGTCGGAAAATATCGTGGTCGTTGATGGGGCAATTCCCCTCGGCAGACAATCGTTTTATTCAACAGAGAGTGAGCAGGGAATGACCGTCTGCCGTGGTGTCCGTGGGGCAACAACCGTCGATGCGGATGACCGCGAACAGATTCTCGGTGCGACCCGCCAGTTACTTGCGTTGATGATTCGCCGCAACGGAATCGAGTCAACCGATGTCGCCAGTGTGATGTTCACGGTGACAAAGGACCTGAGTGCCGAGTTTCCAGCCCTGGCGGCGCGACAGTTGGGATGGTTTGAAGTGCCGCTGCTCTGCGCGTATGAGCTCACGGTCCCCGGATCCTTGCCGCTTTGCATTCGAGCAATGCTGCATTGGAATACGGAAAAGACTCAGTCCGAGATTCAGCACATCTACCTCCACAAGGCTGAAAAGCTCCGTCCCGATCTTAGCTCGCTACCTCCGGTCGACTTTGATGAACTCGAACAGTGGATTACCGCCCACCTGTGCGAGGGCTGATAGTTGGCCAAGAAGGTGATTCTCCGCTGGCAGGCGCATACGGAATTGAGCGCCGCTCATGCTGCCTATGTCGTCGCTACCGGCGCTCGATGTTCCGATTCAAAGACGGAACAGATGTTGGTGGAGCCCGTGACGGAGCTCAACAATCGATTGCTCTCTTCGGCAGTGGATATCGGTCGGTTCTGGCAACAGTATCTGCAGGAAATCATGAGCGATCGCGAAATGGCTTCGGCTTGCTCCATCGCGCTGATGGCGTCGGGATGCAGTGAGATGCAGGTCGAGCAGACGGCCAAAGCAGTGACGAACCGTCTGGGAGATGCGAGGCAAGCGTTTCTGCGAAGGTTTCCGAAACTGGCCGAACAACTCGAGCTTCGGGCTCGACCCCTGCGAGACCGCTGGGACACGGTAGGCGCTGGCTTGCTGCGCGAGGTGGGGCGACAGGTTTGGGAGGAGAGCCCGCCCAGCGATTGGTGGGCTCCGCGTGTCACGGCGTTGACCGTCCAACCGATTCGTGGAGGTGACGGTGGATTCGATTCCAGCCAAAGCAAATTCTGGATTGAAGCGATGCTGACCGACGTGGATCCGGCGGTCCCAGAGGTGCTTCGGGTCGCCTGGCTGAACTCGCGAATCGCGATCGAGTCCTACACACGCGACCGATCCGCCGACCTGTCGCTTGCGAAACCCTGGTCGCTGGTTTCGGTACCGTTGGTGCTGACCGCCGCCGAGCGATTAGATCTGATTCCGGCTGGGACGTTTCCGATTCGTCGAGCGATGGAGCTCTGGCAATTCGGTGATGGTGCGACCGCCGATGCCCTCGAGGCCTGGTGGCAGAATCACCTCGTGAATCCGTCGCCTCTGCCGGCCGCATTGAGGGTGCTCGATGAGCAATTGCCAACGACAGATTTAGCGCCGGAGCATGGTGCCGACGATTGAGCCTTTTGTAGTCGTTGGAGCCTTTCGCCGTTGATGGAACCCGTCGCCGCTGTTTGAGCCACCCGCCCAAGACAGATCGGACACAGGCCTCTCGATCCCGATGCTTGCTCAGTAGGGGACGTCGATCGCGTCGCACAAGAATTCCATCAGCGGTTTGGCTCGTTTGATGTGGTCCATCAGCGTCTTGACGACGTCCTCGTCAGAGAACTCTGAGCGTTTCAAGGGTGCAATGGCGATGAAATCGATTCGCCGCAAATCTTCAATCTGTGGATGGTCCTTGGGAATGCCACGTGGGGCCGTTTTCAGGCTTTCCCCAGCGAGTTCGAATTTTTCTTTGAAACGTTTGCCCTGGTGAGCCCGTTTCCATGCGGCCGGATCATCCTCAATGGCCTGGCGAATCGCAGCCAGGACTTTGCGTTCGGGCCGCCAGCAACCGGCCCCGATGAAACACTCCTTCGGGTCCAGGTGAATGTAGACGCCGGGGGCATGAATGTCTTGGTTGGCTTCGTGACGCAACGAGATGCCCACGTTGGTCTTGTACGGTGTTTTGTCCTTCGAAAACCGCGTGTCTTTGTAGATTCGCATGACCGAACCGCCATGACGCTTCGGAATCGCTCGCAACATTGGCGCGGACCTCGAAAGCGGCTTCTCAAGACGTGCAACCAACTCCACCGCAGGATCGCGTACGTCTTGTTCGTAGCGTGACTTGTTCTCGTTGAACCAATCTCGATTGTTGTTCTTGGAGAGATCGCTCAAGAATTTAAAGAGCTTCGGAGAGATAATGGACTCTGGCATTCGAGTTTGTTGGGGCCAAAAGGAGAGGATGCGGATTGGACCGACGTCCGAATCGGTTGCGGGTCGACCGCCGATCGATTCGGTCACGACGGGGTGGATCTCGAGACTGCTGTTTCACCGCTAGAAACGGTCGGGGGCAACGAACGTCGTGGGCGACGCCACCAAGCCAATCGATTCGGCCTTGGTTATACTGCACGCATTGGATCGTCGAGGACATATGAGAAAGGTCAATGTAGAGATGCGACGTCGGGAAATGTTGAAAGGTGTTGCCGCAGGTGCAGTGGCCGTCGCTTCGGTCGCAGGGCATCGGCAAATTCATGCTGCGCCGTCAGAGTCGCGTTTCAAGCTCGGTTACGCGCCGCATCCGGGGATGTTCAAACAGCTAGCCGGCCCGAACGTGATTGACCAAATCAAGTTCTGTGCGGATCAGGGATTCACCGCCTTTGAATACAACGGGCTCCCCAACGAGACGCCCGAGATGCAGGAGAAGATTGGCCAAACGCTTGACGCATTGAACATGCAAATGGGCGTCTTCGTGGCGTACGGAAGTTTCGATCGACCGACCTTCGCCAATCCTCAGGAAGATACGACCGCTGAGATCATGGCAGCGATGAAGGATGCGGTCACGGTGGCAAAACGCGTGAATGCAAAGTGGTTCACTGTGGTTCCCGGCAGCGTCGATCAACAGCACGGTGAGCAGGAAAAATGGAATCGTTACGGAGGACCGAGGTTGTCTGAAGGCTATCAGACGGCCAACGTCATCGACATGCTTCGCCGATGTGTGGATCTCATCGAGCCCCATGGATTGGTGATGGTATTGGAGCCACTGAACTGGCACGCGAATCACGGCGGTGTCTTTCTTGAACGCAGTGATCAGGCCTATGCGATCTGCCGCGCTGTCGACAGTCCATCCTGCAAGATCTTATTTGACATCTATCACCAGCAGATCACAGAAGGGAATCTGATCCCGAATATTGATCTATGCTGGAGCGAAATCGCCTACTTTCAGTCGGGCGACAATCCGGGACGCAAAGAACCCTACACCGGAGAAATTAACTACCAGGCTGTGTTTCAGCATCTTCACGCGAAGGGATATCAGGGTGTGATCGGCATGGAACACGGGAATAGCGTGAAGGGCAAGGAGGGCGAAAGACAGGTGATCGCCAGCTACCGTCGCGCTGACGATTTCTAAAGCATTCAGCTCGAGTGCGTCTCGCCTGAGGCATCGAATACATTTCAATCCATCCTTTAGCCCTCACATCCATTTTGTTTCCTCACGGCATCTTTCGCATCACGGCTGCTTCCCCCGCGATGGCGATCGCCAATCCAGCGTCCAACGTCGAAGCATCGTTACGAGCAATCGAGGCGACGGATGCTGACTTGGTCTTGCTTCCTGAATTGGGGCTGACTGGATACACCTGCGGTGATTTGTTCGGCAGTCAGGCATTGTTGTCCGCAGCCGTCGACGCGTTGAAATCGATCGCCGAGCACAGCCGTTCGCATCGGTCCATTGTCGTCGTGGGGTTGCCACTGGTCGTCCGCGATTCCTTGATGAACTGCGCCGCCGTGGTGTCGGGAGGTCAAGTTCGAGGCATCGTCCCCAAGAGCTTCTTGCCGAATTATCGAGAGTTCTATGAGGCTCGGTACTTTCGTGCCGCTTCCGATGCGGATCCTTGCTCGGTTAAAGTCGGCGGGGATTCCGTTCCGTTTGGGACGGACCTGTTGTTCTGTGTGGGTGAAGCGACGATCGG